>DASXND010000257.1:0-7047 GCA_036495265.1 Dyella sp. | reverse complement strand
TCCGTCAGGGTATGTAATGAACGAAGCCCATGCTCGCGTCTACGCCGCCATTGCAGCCATTCCCCGAGGTCGCGTCGCGAGTTACGGTGCGATCGCCGCCCGTGCCGGCTTGCCGGGCAGGGCGCGGCTGGTCGGCAAGCTGCTTGGAGAAACCCCGGAAGGCATGACCCTACCTTGGTATCGCGTATTGCGCTCCAGCGGCCACGTCGCTTTACCGACAGGTAGTCGCGGCTTCCGTGAACAGTGCCGGCTGCTGCGCGCCGAAGGTGTTGTGGTCAAGAACGGGCGGGTGCCGCTGGCCAGTTTCGGCATGGATGCGGACCTGGACCGGGCGTTGTGGGGGATGGCGGACTGACCTCGATGCGGCCTTCGGCTGTACGAATCGCCCTGCGTGCGAATTCATGAAGGCGCAGACAACGATTTCAGCCTTCGCCCTATCGACCATTTGCTAGCATTCGGCGATGGCTTCCTCTCCCCTCGATATCCTCAATAGTGTTTTTGGTTACACCCAGTTCCGCGGTCCGCAGCAGGCGATCGTCGAGCAGTTGATTGCGGGCGGCGATGCGCTCGTGCTGATGCCTACGGGTGGTGGCAAGTCGCTGTGCTATCAGATTCCTGCGTTGATCCGGCAGGGCACCGCCATCGTGGTGTCACCGCTGATCGCCTTGATGCAGGACCAGGTGGACGCGCTGCGCGAGGCCGGTGTCGCCGCGGCCTACCTCAATTCGAGCCTGAGCGCGGAAGACCAGCGCCAGGTGGAGCAGCGCCTGCTGGCTGGGGAGTTGAACCTGCTTTATGTGGCGCCGGAGCGATTGCTGACGGGCCGTTTCCTCAGCCTGCTCGAACGCACTGAGGTGGCACTGTTCGCCATCGACGAAGCGCATTGCGTATCGCAATGGGGGCACGATTTCCGCCCGGAATACCGGGAACTTGCGGTACTGCATCAGCGCTTTCCGCAGGTGCCGCGCATCGCACTTACGGCGACGGCGGATGACCGCACGCGTGAGGAAATCGTCGAACGCCTGGCGCTACAGGACGCGAAGCAGTTCGTCTCCAGTTTCGATCGGCCCAACATTCGCTATCACGTGGGTCTACGCCATAACGCGCGTCGCCAGGTGATGGAATTCCTCGAGCGGCACCGCGGCGAGACGGGCATCGTCTATGCGCTCAGTCGGCGCAAGGTGGACGAGACGGCGGCGTGGTTGGCCGAGGCAGGCTTCGACGCGTTGCCGTATCACGCGGGCCTGGATGCCACCACGCGCAATGTGCATCAACGGCGTTTCCTGCGCGAGGATGGGCTGGTGATGGTGGCCACGGTGGCGTTCGGCATGGGCATCGACAAGCCCGATGTGCGTTTCGTGGCGCATCTCGACTTGCCGCGCAGCATGGAAGGCTATTACCAGGAAACCGGTCGCGCGGGGCGCGACAGCCTGCCGGCCGAAGCGTGGATGATCTACGGCCTGTCGGACGTGGTGACGATGAGCCAGATGATCGCCCAGTCCGAATCCGCGGATGAGCGCAAGCGGGTGGAGCGGCAGAAGCTCGAATCGCTGCTGGCGTATGCCGAAGCCACGCAATGCCGCCGCGAGTTGCTGCTGGCGGCGTTCGGCGAGGTTTATCACGGCCCCTGCGGGCATTGCGACAACTGCATCGAACCGCCCAAGACGTGGGATGCCACTGTGCCAGCGCAGAAGGCGCTGTCCTGCGTCTACCGAAGTGGTCAGCGCTTCGGCTCCGGGCATGTCATCAGCATCCTGCGCGGCGAGGACAGCACGCGCATGAGCGACCTGGGCCACGACCGCCTGTCCACCTTCGGCATCGGCGCCGAGATGGACGAGAAGCAATGGCGCTCGGTGTTCCGGCAACTCTTGGCTATGGGTTTGCTGGAGGCCGACGCGGAAGGCTTCGGCACCTTGCGCCTGACCAAGACCAGTCGCGACGTGCTCACCGGCAACCAGCCCGTGCGCTTGCGCGAGGACGCGCGGCCGGCGCGAGCATCGCGCAAGCGCCGCGACAGCCAGCTGGTGACCGGGGGCAGTCTTGGCGTGGAAGCTTACGAACAGCCGCTATGGGACGAGCTGCGCAAGCTGCGCACCCAACTCGCCAAACAGCATGGCGTGCCGCCGTATGTGATCTTCCATGACGCGACCTTGCTGGCGATGTTGCGGGCCTTGCCTGCCAACGAAGACGAGATGTCGTCGATCAGCGGTGTCGGCGAGGCCAAGCTCAAGCGTTATGGGCAGGATTTCCTCGCAGTAATCAACGCGCAGGAGTGACGCTTTTACTTCCTCTCCCCTCCGGGGCACGCGGGGAGGGGCCATGGATGGCCCCGGTTTTGAGGAGCGAGGAGAGGACTGAGGTGAGGGGCGGGTGCTCGCGCGGGAGCTGCAATAGGGCGAGGTTTTAAGCCGGCGTTCCCGCAAGATTGGCCCCTCACCCCAGCCCTCTCCCCGCAGGGGAGAGGGAGCTAAAGCTCAGCCCGCCAACTGCCAGCGCGTGCCACCGTCACACGACACGCGCGAGTGGGCCAGTGCCAATTCGGGCAGATGCCTCCATTGCTCCAGCGAGCCCGGCAAACGCGCTTGTGGGCAGGCGATGCGGGCGGCGATCAGGGCGGCCTCGGCGGTCTCGTGGCGGCCGATTTCCTGGACTTCGCAGAGCACGCGCCACTGACGACCATGGCGGATGATGCGGAAAAGGCCGGTTTTCGACGGGTAGACGTATTGGGCCAGCATGGTGGGCACAGTCATTGACGGCTGATGGTGCTCTAGCCTGCCTGCGTACCATGACGCCGCCGTTATTCCGTGGCGACGGTTAGATGGCGCTCGGCTGGCGGGCCGATGACGCCCATGCTGCGGTTGTGTTGCAACCGTCATGTAAATCGGCGAGATGTGAAAAGGCTGTTCAATAGGCGCAAAAAAACGGCTCGCATCGCTGCGAGCCGTTTTTTCCACCTTGGTTTTCAGATCCGCTTACTTGCGCTGCGCAGCCGTCTCATCACGGGCGGCGCGGAACTCCGAGTCCTTGCTCCAGTTCGGCCAGGTGTCCGAATTGGCCAGGTCGTTACCCAGCGTGTAGAGGATCTGCAGGTCGCGCGCCATGCCGGTGAACGGCCAGCTGGCCTGCCATTCGTCCGAGGGCTGGTGGTAGTGATTGGCGACGTACTCGTCCTCGGCGGCCTTGCCGGCGGTCAGGCCACCATCGACCCAGTCATTGCCCGAGCCGAACGAGATGGCCGGCACACCGCGCTTGGCGAACGAGAAGTGATCGGAGCGGAAGAAGTGGCCCGCTTCCGGCTTCGGATCGGCCTCGTACACCAGGTTCCACTTCTTGGCGGTATCGGTCAGCTCGTCGAGCAGATCGAGCTTGGCGCTGCCGGAGATGGTGAAGTTGCGTGCCGGGCCATGCGGGTCGAGCGCATCCATATTGATATTGGCCACGGTCTTGCCTAGCGGGTAGAGCGGCTTGGCGGCGTAGTATTCGGAGCCGAGCAGGCCCTTCTCCTCGGCGGTGACGTTGAGGAAGACCACCGAGCGTTCCGGCTTCGGCTGGCTGGCGAACGCGCGGGCCAGTTCGATCAGCGCGGCCGTGCCGGTCGCGTTGTCCACCGCGCCGTTGTAGATGCGGTCGCCCTTGGCGTCCGGCTCGCCGACGCCCAGGTGGTCCCAGTGGGCGCTATAGATCACGGTCTCGTCGGGGCGCTTGCTGCCTTCGATGCGGCCGACGATGTTGTGCGAGGTGATGACCTTGGAATCGACCTTGTAGTTGGCCGAGAAGGTCTGGCCCTTCAGCACGACCGGCTTGAAGTCGCGCGTCTGCGCCTGCTTCTTCAGCGCCTCGAAATCCAGGCCGGCGTTCTTGAACAGGTTCACCGCCACGTCGCGCTGGATCCACGCTTCCACCTGCGGATGCAGCGCGGCAGGGTGGTCGCGCACGATATCGAACATGGTGTTGGTGTTGGAATTCTTCACCGTGGCCCAGCCATACGAGGCCGGTGCGGTCTCGTGCACGATCAGCACGCCGGCAGCGCCCTGGCGTGCCAGTTCCTCGTACTTGTAGGTCCAGCGGCCGTAGTAGGTCATGGCCTTGCCGCCGAAGTCGCCCACGCCGGTTTCGAAGTCCGGGTCGTTGATCAGCACCACGGCGATCTTGCCGTGCAGGTCCACGCCCTTGAAGTCGTCCCACTTACGCTCCGGCGCCTTGACGCCGTAGCCGACGAACACCAGCGGCGCGTCCTTGATCGACACCTGCTTGGAGCCGTCCAGCGCGGCGCGCACGGCGATCTGATCGCCCTGGGTCAGCGCTTCGACCTTGCCATTGTTGGCGAACGACAGCGACGGCGTGCCGACGATCTCGGTGCGCAGCAGCGGTACCGCCTGGGTCCATTCGCGCTTGCCGTTCTTCAGGTCGCCACCGGGCTGCACGCCGGCTGCCTTGAGCTGCGCGACGACGTAGTCGACCGTCTTGGTTTCGCCGGCGGTAGCCGGGCCACGGCCTTCGAAGGCGTCGGAGGAAAGCGTCTTGACCTCGTCCGACAAGCGGTGCGGGTCGATGCTGGGGGCATTCGTGGTGGCTGCGGCAAAAAGCGCCGACGACACGGACAGGGCAAGAATGGATAAGGCCAAACGCTTCATAGGCGACACCTGGGCGGGGGAAACGAAGCTCGATAGTAGATAGCGCTGGCCTCGCCGGTCCATAGCCTGACGCTCGCGTAAACGGGTGTGGCGGTCGTCGGCCGACAGGAAAAGTCCTAAAAAACAGGCCTCTGCTAGGCCCAATCGTGACTTTCTTCACCCCTTTTCGGCCCCGAACGCAAAAAAACCGCATTTTTTCCGTGTTGCAGCTTGGCGCGATGGCCTGGCATGCCATACATTCCGCATGCCGAGAGGCATTGAACACACCATCATCTTGATGACCACGGGGAAACGTATGGCGAAGGCGCAGAAAGCAGTAAAGAAGAAGGCCGCTCCGAAGGCAGCTCCGAAGGCCGCCGCGAAGGCAGTCGTTCACAAGCCGATCAAGGAAGCCCTGGGCAAGTCGGGCCTGGTTGCACACATCGTTGAATCCAGCGGCGTGGTGGCCAAGGACGTCCGTGCCGTGTTGGCTTCGCTCGAAGCGGCTGTTACGGGCTCCGTGCACAAGAAGGGCGCTGGCCACTTCACGCTGCCGGGTCTGCTGAAGATCACCGCTGTCAGCGTTGCGGCCAAGCCGAAGCGCAAGGGCATCAACCCCTTCACCAAGGAAGAGCAGTGGTTCGCTGCCAAGCCTGCCACGGTGAAGCTCAAGGTTCGCCCGCTGAAGAAGCTGAAGGACGCCGCTCTCTGAGCGTAGTCGTTCGATAGCATCAGACGTCAGGTGCGGCGGTCTCGCCGCACCTGACGGGTTCTGCACACTAGGCAACCGCCGCAAGGGCGGGCATGCCACTGCAGACTAGGGCGCCGGCCGTAAAGGCCCTCCGTCCCACCTTATCGGTCACCGCTTGTCGTCGCCAATGATCCGACCCGTGTCGGGATCGATCTGCAGGCGTACGCTGCTGCCGGCCGCATGGTCGGCCTTGGCGGTCCAGACGCCATTATCGAAATCCAGGTCGTGTACGTGGGTATAGCCCTTGGTGGATAGCGCCGCGCGTACGTCGCTTTCGCTTAGGCGCGATACCTGCTCATTGGGAAAAGCCCGGCCGGTTTTCGGGTCGATGCGCAGCGCCACCTTCTGCCCATCCGCGCTGCGCGCCTTGGCCGTCCAAACGCCATGACCAAAGCTCAGGTCATGCACTTTGGTGTAACCCTGTTGCTCGTCCGCCCATTGCAACTTACGGTGAATGCAAACGGACCGTGAGCTGAATCGCGGTGCCGGTGAAACGGGGTGCGATGAGCGTAAGAAATACGTCATCGGCAGCCGTGACATCGGCATCACGATTGGAAAGGTAGTGTCAAAACGAGCTCAACCGAATCTCTACATTCATGCTGACGATGGACAGGGGCTGGCTCGTACGGTGCCATCGCTTGACCGGTGTGGTCGGTCGAGCCGCGCATGGCAGCGCCGCCCTCTGTGTTGTGCTGATTGATATCCGCTACCGGCGGCATGGGTTGCGCGCTTTTGCTGAAACGAAGGGCAAGTCGTTGGGCCGCCGGCCCCGTCGCAGGATG
The DNA here is from genome assembly GCA_036495265.1 of Dyella sp. Lineage (GTDB taxonomy): Bacteria > Pseudomonadota > Gammaproteobacteria > Xanthomonadales > Rhodanobacteraceae > Dyella. The sequence goes on along the minus strand of DASXND010000257.1, from coordinate 901 downwards.
CATCACTCCACCGAGGGCATGACCGATGAGCAATCCAAGCGAACTCCCGCTGAATCTCTACAAGGCCAACACCGAGTTCCAGTTGCGCGTGAGCAAGCTGGTCATGGAGAACTGGAAGAAGTGGCTGGAGCTATCCAGCCGCGCCGTCGACGACGGCATCAGCGAATCGACGGCGCGTGTGGAACAGTTGCTCAAGGCGCAGGACTGGACCGCGCTGGCAAGCATGCCGGGCGAGACGTTCTGGCGCCTGTTGCAGCAGCGCATGGGTGATACCGAAGTCAACAAGCAGATCGCCGCCAATGTTCAGGCGCATTTCGCGCAAGGACTGCAGGAGGCGGTCATGACCTGGCAGAAGGACACGTCGCAAGCGCTCGGCAGCGTGGGCGGCGTATCGGCCGGCAATGCGCCGTGGAACGACGTGATGGCGCAGTGGAGCAAGCTGTGGCCCACGCCTGGTGGCCCGGGCGGAAAGGGGCCGGCCCGTGACAAGTAAACGTGCGGAGGCGAAGGGCAGGTCGACGCCCCGCGTCGAATCTGTTGCAGGACGTCCCACGGTGTTGATCGACCTCGCCTTGCAGGGCGGCGGCTCCCATGGAGCCTATACATGGGGCGTGCTCGATCGCCTGCTGGACGAGCCGTGGCTGCGGATCGACGCCATTTCCGGCACGTCAGCCGGTGCGATGAATGCCGTCGTCTTTGTGGACGGCTGGACCAAGGGCGGAGCCGAGGGCGCGCGCGCGGCGCTCGATGCATACTGGCTTCGCGTGGCGCAGGCGGCGATGTTCAGCCCGCTGCAGCGCTCACCGATTGATCGGTACATGGGGCGCTGGGGCCTGGACACGTCGCCGGCTTATATCGCCATGGACTTTGCATCACGCGTGTTCTCGCCGTACGACGTGAA
>DASXND010000256.1:0-1771 GCA_036495265.1 Dyella sp. | reverse complement strand
CAACAACCGTTACGGCAATTTCGAGAGCGCCGGCTTCAAGCGTACGCTCGCGTTCTACGTGGACCTGTTCAAGCAACACCAGGCGCCGGCGATTACCAATGCGGAAGCTGGCAACCCGTGGACGGAATTCGGTCGCGGCGTGTACGCGTTCTATTTGTCCGGCCCGTGGAATATCGGTGAGTTCCGCAAGCGTCTGCCGGCCGCTCAGCAGGGCGATTGGTCGACCGCGCCGCTGCCTGGTCCGAACGGTGCGGGCGCCTCGGTGGCCGGTGGCTCCAGTCTGGTGATCTTCCGTCAGTCGACGAATCAGGACGCGGCCTGGATCCTGATCGAATACCTGTCGCAAGCAAAAGTGCAACAGCGCTTCTACGAACTGCTCGGCGACATGCCACCGCGGCGAAGCTCGTGGGAAGGCGGCATGCTGCACGAGGACCCGCAGGCGCAGGCATTCCGCGAACAGCTTGAACGGGTCAAGCCCACCCCGCCGGTCCCCGAATGGGAGCGCATCGCCAACGAGATGCAGCTGGTGGCCGCGCGTGCCGTGGCCGGCGAACTGACGGTCGACCAGGCCGCCGCCGAGATGGACCGCCGCACTGACGCGATCCTGGAAAAGCACCGCTGGATACTCGACCACCCGAGGAAGCAGCCATGAATTCGCAACGCGCTGCCTGGCTGTTTCTGACGCCCGCGCTGTTGGTGCTTGGGGTGTTCTTTCTGCTGCCGGTGATTGCGGCCTTGGGCCTGAGCCTCACCGATTACGATCTCTATGCCCTGGCCGATATCCGCAACCTGCGCTTCGTAGCGCTGGGCAATTACTGGGAGCTGCTGCAGCGGCCGCTGTTCTGGTCCGCGCTGGGGCATACCGTCTACTTCGTCGCCGTCGGCGTGCCGCTGTCGATGGGCGCGTCGCTGGGTGCGGCGTTACTTCTAAATTCGCCGCTGGCGCGCTGCAAGCCTTTTTTCCGCACCGCGTTGTTTGCGCCGGTGGTGACCACGGTGGTGGCGGTAGCCCTGATCTGGCGCTACCTGTTCAACACCAAGTACGGCATGGCCAATCATGTGCTCGGCCTGATCGGCATTCATCCGGTGGACTGGCTGGGCGATCCGCATTGGGCCATGCCCACGATCATCCTGTTCGCCGTGTGGAAGACCTTCGGCTACAACCTGATCATCTTTCTCGCCGGCCTGCAGGCCATTCCCGCCGACCTGTACGAGGCCGCACGCATCGATGGCGCCTCCCTGCTGCAGCAGTTCCGGCACATTACCTTGCCGATGCTCCGACCGACCTTGTTGATGGTGAGCATCCTCACCGTGTCGGGCTATTTCCAGCTGTTTGCGGAACCGTATGTGATGACCGAGGGCGGCCCGCTACAGAGCACCACCAGCGTGCTGTACCTGATGTACGAGGAGGGCTTCAAATGGTGGAACCTCGGCTCGGCTTCGGCGATAGCATTCCTGCTGTTCGTGGTCATGTTTGGCGTCACGGCCGCGATGCTGCGACTGTCGCATCGTGGAGGTGAGGCATGAGCCCGCGACTCGCCAGGGCCATGATCAATGGCTTGCTCATCGGTGCTGCAGCGATCGCGCTGTTCCCGCTGCTGTGGATGTTCTCGGTATCGATCATGTCGCCCGGTGAAGCGAGCGCGCAGCCGCCGCCGTTACTGCCCACCCATGCCACCCTGGCTAACTATCGCGAGTTGTTCGTGCACGCCGGCATGGGCCGCTACCTGCTCAACAGCCTGCTGGTGTCGTCGGCGATCACCCTGCTGGC
>DASXND010000255.1:0-1612 GCA_036495265.1 Dyella sp. | reverse complement strand
GATCACTTCGCTGACCTGCGCCAGTGGCGTTGCATAAAGCTGTTCGCCGAGGCGGAACGAAAGTCCGCGCTGGCTGGCGTCAATGGCGTAGGTATCAACGGCGGTCAAGACTGCGACTCCTCAAAGTGTGCTCGGGCGTTGTAGACGCCTCCCGGGTACGTCACGGACCACGATCCGGCATCACGGAGCGCTGGGCGGTGACGGTCATGGTGCCACTCGCCGGCGCGGATACCGATGTGGGCTCCTCATTGGGGTGACGCGCGATGCGCGCAGGCCCCGCCAGCATCACCTTGTTCACCGGTAGATCGCCGCCCGGCAGTATCTGGACCTTCGGTGCCGGAGCATTCGCTGGCGCGACGGCGACGGCGACGGCGACGGGAGCAGCGGCAGGCGCAACCGAGGAGGTCGACGCAGGCACTTCTTCCGCGTCGGCCAGCTGCCCCATGTGTTCGGCGTCGTTGTAGAGGCGCTTGGGTGCATTCTGGTCGCTCAGCACGACCACCAGGACACGGCGGTTGTGGTTGCGGCCATCTTCGGTGGAGTTCGCCACGCTTGGCCGGTATTCACTCCAGCCGACAATACCGAGCCGCGTCGGATCGACGCCACGCTCGGAAAACAGTCTTGCCACGCTTGCAGCACGTGCGGCCGACAGCTCCCAGTTGGAGGGAAACACCGAGGTGTTGATCGGCCGGTCGTCGGTATAGCCTTCGATGCGCACGGGATTGGTGAACGGCTGCAGGATGTCGGCGATATCGTTGAGCACGCCATCGGCAGGAGTCGACAACTTGGCAACCCCGCTGGGAAACAGGATGTCGGTACGAATCTCGATTTCCAGCCAGGTGGTGGTGCGCCGTACGACGACCATCTGCTTGTCGATCAGCGGCTGTAGTGCGCGCTGCACCTGATCGCGGATGCGCTCCAGATTCTGTTCCGAGACGCGCTCCTGGGCTGAACGCAGATCGGCCGCACGTATCGGCACCGGTCGCTTCGGGATGGGTACGGCCAGCGGCGTCGTGGCAGCACCGGGCTGGCCTGGCGGCGCCGCGACGGCCGGATCGACATTGTGCGGTTGCGCGCGCGTCTGCGGCATCGCGGCAATCACGTGGCTGGAGCCATTGAATGCTTCGATGATCGACTCGGACATGACGCGGTACTTGCCTTCGTTCACCACCGAGACCGCGTACATCACCACGAAGAAAGCGAGCAGCAAGGTCATCAGGTCGGCATAGGGGATCGCCCAGGCCTCATGATTGACGTGATCTTCATGGTGCCTTTTACGACTCACGGCAGATAACCCTGCAGTTTCGCTTCGATCTGGCGCGGGTTGGCACCTTCGGCAATCGACACCAGACCCTCGATCAGGATCTCGCGCATCTGCGTCTGCTTGTGCACCAGTCCCTTCAGGCGTGAAGCCATCGGCAACATCAGCAAGTTGGCCAGCGCCACGCCATAGATGGTGGCCACGAACGCCGCGGCAATGCCGTGGCCGAGCTTGCTCGGGTCGGCGAGGTTCTGCATCACCGCCATCAGGCCCATCACCGCGCCGATGATGCCCATGGTCGGCGAGTAGATGCCGGCGTTCTCGTAGACCTTGGCGGCCGCCAGGTCGGCG
>DASXND010000254.1:0-2601 GCA_036495265.1 Dyella sp. | reverse complement strand
CAACAAAAAAGCGGCCCATGGCCGCTTTTGAGTGTCAACCGCGATGCACCGGTCAACGGAATTTGGAGCGGGAAACGAGACTCGAACTCGCGACCCCGACCTTGGCAAGGTCGTGCTCTACCAACTGAGCTATTCCCGCATCGGAGCCGCGCATTGTAATGACTAAACGGTGGCCGTCAAGCCTTCGTCACAAATTCATTCATTCTCGCCGCGCGACGCGGGAAGCGGATGGTCGCCGCGCAGGCTGGGCCAGGCGGCACGCAGGTAGTACACGCCAGACCAGATGGTGAGGATGCCGGCGATCACCAGCAGGGCCTCGCCGATGTGGTACAGGCGCAGCGCCTCGGCGTTCTTTTCGTGCTGCACGATCAGCACCACCAGCGCCACCATCTGCATCACCGTCTTCAGCTTGCCGATGAAGGCGACCTTGACGGTGGCACGCATGCCAATCTCGGCCATCCACTCGCGCAGCGCCGAAACGCTGATCTCACGCCCCACGATAATCGCGGCGGTCACCGCCATCAGGATGCCCGGCCAGCCGCCACGATGCGATTCCACCAGCAGGAACAGCGTCACGGCCACCATCAGCTTGTCCGCGACGGGGTCCAGAAACGCGCCAAAGGCCGAGGTGAGGTTCATGCGACGTGCGAGATAACCATCCAGCCAGTCGGTGATCGCGGCCAGCAGGAACACGATGGCGGCCGTGATGTTATGTCCCGGGAACTGCCAGTAGAAGACCACCACCATGACCGGCAATAGCATCACGCGGAACAAGGTGAGCCAGGTTGGCAGGTTGATGCGCATAAATCCTTTCCGGGTGGGTTCTTTCAAGGGCGACCGCATCGAACCCGGTTAGCCATGGAGCACAGCATAGATGCGTTCGGCCAGGCCGCGATCAATCCCCTTGACCTGCATGAGTTCTTCCACACCTGCAGCCTCGACGCCGGCGAGGCCGCCAAACGCCTTCAGCAGCGCCGTGCGGCGGCGCGCGCCAATACCCGGGACGTCCTCCAGCACACTACGCTCGCGCGCCTTCTCGCGGCGCTTGCGGTGACCGCTGATGGCGAAACGGTGCGCCTCGTCACGAACCGCGGCGACAAGATGCAAGGCAGGAGATGCGGGACCCGGATGCAGCTGGCGGCCGGAGTCAGCGAGGATCAGGGTCTCTTCGCCCGCGCGACGACCAGGGCCCTTGGCCACGCCGATCACGTGGATACCGGTGACGTTGAGCTCCTTCAGCACGTCCAGCGCCTGCGCCACCTGCCCGCTGCCACCGTCGATCAGCAAGATATCCGGTCGGGCGCCCTCGCCCTCCGCCACCTTGCGGAAGCGGCGCACCAGGGCCTGATGCATGGCGGCATAGTCATCGCCCGGCGTAATACCGCTGATGTTGAAGCGACGGTAATGGGACTTCTCCGGACCTTCCGCACCGAACACCACGCATGAGGCCACGGTCAGCTCGCCCTGGGTGTGGCTGATATCGAAGCACTCGAGACGGCGCGGCGGTTCGTCCAGTTCCAGCAGTTTCTGCAGATCGTCAAAGCGCGCCTTTAGCGTCTGCCGGCTGGCCAGACGCGCGGTGAGCGAGGCCTGCGCATTGCGCTCGGCCATCTGCAGGAAGCGCGCACGTTCGCCACGCACGCTGGATTTCAGTTCCACCGCATGCCCGGACTGCTGGGTCAGCAGCTCGGCCAGGATCTCCTGGTCGGGCACCGGCTCGCCCAGGATCAGCTCACGCGGCACCGGCCGATCGAGGTAGTACTGCGCGATGAACTGCTCCAGCACATCGGCCGGCTCGGCATCGAGTGGCAGGCGCGGGAAGAAATCGCGCGTGCCCAGGCTGATGCCATTGCGAAAGAACAACACACTGACGCAAGCGATGCCCGCTTCGATGCGACAGGCGAGCACGTCCATATCGGCGCTCGCGCCCTGCACATGATGCTGCGCCTGCAATTGGCGCAGCGCTGCGACCTGGTCGCGCATGGCCGCAGCGCGCTCGAACTCAAGCGCCTTGGCGGCCCGGTCCATCGAACCGGCCAGCTCGTCGATCACCGCGCTGCTGCGTCCGTCGAGGAACATCTCGGCATGCCGCACATCGTTACGGTAGTCGTCCACCGTGATCAGCTGCACGCAGGGCGCCGTGCAACGCCCGATCTGATGCTGCAGGCAAGGCCGCGAGCGGTTCTTGAAATAACTGTCCTCGCACTGGCGCACCTTGAACAGCTTTTGCATCAGGTTGAGGCTTTCGCGCACCGCGAACGTGCTCGGATAAGGTCCGAAATAGCGCCCCGGCATATTGCGGGCACCACGATGGAAAGCGAGCCGCGGATAGTCCTCGCCGCCGGAGAGGTAGATATATGGATAGCTTTTGTCGTCGCGCAGCAGGATGTTGTAGCGTGGCTTGAGCGACTTGATCAGCTGCGATTCCAGCAGCAGCGCCTCGCCCTCGGTGCGCGTCAACGTGATTTCCACGCGTGCAATCTGCGCCACCATCGCAGCGATGCGCGGCTCCATCCTCGGCTTGAGGAAGTAGCTGCCAACGCGCTTCTTCAGGTTGCCGGCCTTGCCCACGTACAGCAAATCGCCGTCCGCGTCGAAGTG
>DASXND010000253.1:0-4826 GCA_036495265.1 Dyella sp. | reverse complement strand
GCGTGGATCGAACTTGCGGCGTGCGATCCATGGCTCGACCAGGGAAAGAAAGACCGGCCCCAGCGCAATGCACGTGGCTGCCACCGACGCGTTCGCGAGTTTGATCGCGGCGTAGAACGTCAGCCAATGCAGCGACACCAGTACACCGATGCCGGCATAGGCCCAGCGCAGTCGTGACGGCATCGCCTTCAGGCCACGCCACACGCTTGGAAACAGGAACAGCGCGGCGACGACCAGCAGCATGCGCCACCACACCAGGGGCAGGGCGGGCAAGGTGATCAGCTTGCCGAGAATGGCCGTGAAACCCCACAGCAGGACGCAGAAATGAATCTGCCAGCGGGCCTTGGTGACGGGTTGCATGCATCGGTGCCGACAGGGAGGGGACGTCGCATTCTAGCGGTCGCGCTGGTGCCGACGGGAGCGGGGCCTGTCTGGCATGCCTCGTCACTGCGAAGTGGCAGCTTTGGGCGTTGGCGCGGCAGGTACCGGCTGGCTCTTGGACGGTCCGCGCATTTGCTGCAGGACGGTGGCGCAGGTATTGGGTTCGTCTTGTTCGCTGGTAGCCACCAAGGCCAGCAGCGCGGCCACGGGTGTCGCGAGCACACCCAAGGCCACGGCGCCGCCACCGCGCAGAATCAGCGGTCCCGGCTGTACGCCCACGTCAGGGTTCTTTAGGGTGCCTTTGACATACAGCGGTGAGCGCAATGAAAAAATGCGCATTCCCCTTGAATCCGGCCGTACATCAAGGTCGAGGTGTTCATTGGCGAAATTGATGGTTCCGTCGATCTTGATCACGGCGTCCTCGGTATCGAAGACGAACAAGCGTGTCTGGAACAGGCCGTTGACGGCAGTGAGATCGGAGGCGGCACAGTTGATCTTTACCGTCTTGTCGCCGAACAGCTTGCCGATGACGATATTTCCCACGTTGAGGCCCGCCGTTTCCAGCAGCGTCTTGCTGATCGCGCCATCGTTCATCAGCAGCTTGACTTCACCCGTGGCCGTGCCGAGCAGTTCGCTAATGGAATTGCCGCGCGCGTCCAGCGCCGTGTCACCATTGATCTCGCCCAGGCTGGTGTGCATAGGCTCGAACGTCGGGAATAGTTGCTTGAGCTTGAGATGGCGTGCGTTGAGTTTGATCACGCCGCGCATGGGGGTCTTGCTGCCGTCCAGGCGCACGTCGCCATTGACCTTACCCCCGGCCAGGTCGAAGGCGAGCGGGTCCAGATGCATCACACCGTCATCCATCACGATATGCGTCGACACCGCATCGAGGGGAAGCGCGGCCTCGCGTGCGATGCGCGCTGCGCTAAAGGTCAGGTCGGCGTCCATGGCCTGCCAACGATCGGTGCGGAACGGTTCGACCGGCAACACCTTGTCGGTGGGTTGCAGGGTCGCGTCGCCGCGCTGCTGCTTCTCGGTATTGGAGTCCGCGCCGATCAGCGGCGCCAGGTCGACCAGCCGCACCAGTTGCGAGGTCACCTTGCCGCTGAGCTTCGGACGCGCACCGCCGGTGTCGAACACCACGCTGCCGGCGATATCACTGCCGCCAACCCTGCCACGGAAATTCTCATAGGAAAAATGACTGTCGCCGCGCTGCAGGCGCGCACTCAAATGCCCTTCGGTGGCATACGGTGGCGTGTCGGGCAGGGTCACGCCGGTTAGCGGATAAAGCTTGGCCATGCTGCTGCCGGAGAACCACAGGCGTACGTCCAGCCCGGCCAGGTGTAGCGGATCGGTGAGGGTGCCGACCAGGGCGATGTGGTTGTCGCCAATATGCATGTCGGCCTGGACTGGAAATGGCTGATCGGTCTGCTCCAACGCCAGCACGGCGCCCGTCTTGCCGCTGCCTTGCGCAGGCGCGCCCTGGTAGTGCCCATTCGCCTGCCAGGCGAACTGATAGGTAGCCTGTGTGTGGATAGGCTGCGCGGTGCTGTCAGTGGCGGCTTTGGCGAGCTCCTTGCGGGTCGCCTCGCCTAGCTTCTTGCTGGCCTGCTCGCGAGCGTCAGCTGACTGTTGCGCGACGATCTCATCGTACGGAATCGCCCGTTGGAGCGGTTCCACGGCGATCTGCAACTCGGCCTTGTTGATGGCATCGTCCAGGCTGATGTGTCCGCGATCGAAGCCGACGGCATGCAGATTCAGTCTCCACGCCGACGGCGCTGCGGCGGATGCAAGGTTGATATCCCAGCTGGCCCGCCCTTGCGCATCGCGCTCCAGGTCGATGGTCGGCCGGGTCAGGAACACGACCGGGATATCGATGCGATGCACGATCAATAGCAGCGGCGCCACGCGGAAGCGCAGCGCATCGAACTGGGCGAAGTTCGGTTGCTTCGCCCAGGCAGGGTTGGCAATGGTGATGTTCTGGGCAACGAATTGTGGCCATGGCACCAGCGCAGCCAGACCGCCTTCCTCGGTTTCGCGCCGCCAGTGCACGCTCAGATCGCCATGGATCGCAAAGGGGCGTCCGATGGCCTGGCTGACCTGCGCGTTGATGGTGGGCTTGAGCCGATTCCAGTCAAACGTGGCAATCACAACGAGCAGCACGACAATGAGCGCCAACAGCACGCCGACGATCCAGGACAGCACCTTCCAGCCGCGCCGCATCCCGCACTCCCGCCATGCTTGCGCACGGCCTTGATTCGCTGCTCGCATCGTGGCGATGGAGGTATGAAGAAGGCGTCGTTATGGGCTTGGGGCGCTTAGGCGGTATTCACCCTCGTCAACGCGACGTGCTGGCCTCGCGCACCGGGATGCTGATGCTGCACAGGTCGACCTTGCCCGCCGGGAACTGGTAGAAGTCGTCGTGGCGATTGCGCTTGGCTTCGACCAGCGCGGCGAAGGTGGGGCTGTCCGTACGCAGTACTTCGAGCTTGCTGCGTTGCCCTGCAGGCACGTCGGACATCAGTCGGGCCGAGCTGATCGTCACGTGCTGCGACGGCTGCTCGTAGAAACCCAGCGGGCCAGTGCCACGCGGCAGGCCGGACAAATACTCCATCCCTTGCAGCACACGCCCGACCACCGCGAGGTTGCGGTCCAGTCCACGCGGTGCCTGGCCGATCACGGCATACAGTTCGCTACCGCTGCCACTCTGCGGATCGTTGTCGCGTCCCACGCCCACCATGCCGTAGCAGTGGGTAAGCCACTCCTGTCCGGTCGCCTTGTTGCGCGCCACCGGGAAGCCTTCGGAGAAACCCACTTCCGGCGCATACACATCGCCGTCGGGCAGGGCGGTGAAGGGCAGCCTGGCATCGATGCTGCGCGTGTATTCCGGCGGCAACGTGGGCTTGGCCGAGCCCATCGACTTGAGCTTGCTCTTGTCGCCGTTGTCGTCCGTGGCCGGATCGCCCCATTGGGCGACGAAATTGTCGTGCACGCGAACAATGGCGAGCTGGTCGTAGTAATGCTCGTGCGCCATGGTGCGGATATTGGCCACATGCAGCGGCGTGAAATCCGGCGCCAGCTCGATCACCACCTTGCCTTGCGGCAGCTGCATCACCAGCAGGTTCTGGGGATCGGGCGCGCGCCACTCTTGCGGCTTCGACTTGGCCAGCAGTTCTTTCGTGGTCGGTGTGTGCGCTGGCGTGGTGTCGTCCGCCGCGACGTCAGCGGCGAACGAGGCGATGGCAAGTGCAAGGGCGACGGCAAGACGTAGGCGCGGCAACATGAGATCCCCCGGGGTGGAAAGATCGCAAGTTAGCAGAGTCTGTTGCGCAAGACGTCCGGGCCCTTCGGCACGGCATTCTAGAAACCCAGGTCGGACAGCGATGGATGATCGTCGGGACGGCGCCCGTGCGGCCAGTGGTATTTCCTCGCGTCGTCCGCGATGGGGGCGTCGTTGATGCTGGCGATGCGTCGACTCATGAGTCCCGAGGGTTCGAATTCCCAGTTCTCGTTGCCGTAGCTGCGATACCACTGTCCGCTGTCGTCGTGCCACTCATAGGCGAAGCGAACGGCAATGCGGTTTTCGCGGAACGCCCAGAGTTCCTTGATGAGGCGATAGTCGAGCTCGCGTTGCCACTTGAGGGTGAGGAAGGCTTCGATGTTTTCGCGGCCTTGCAGGAACTGGTTGCGGTTGCGCCAGTGGCTGTCCGGTGTATACGCCTGCGCCACCTGCGATGGATTGCGGGTGTTCCATGCATCTTCCGCGAGGCGCACTTTCTGCGTGGCGGTTTCGAGCGTGAACGGAGGGAGTGGCGGACGGTTCATGGGCGTGCCTCTAGCTATGGGCTTGCCTAGGGCAAGGCCTGTGGAAGGTTGCCAGGACGAAGATCGTAGCAGCAATCCTCATCCGGCTTCTCTACAATGCCGGCCCCTTTTAAGTAGTCCAGATCGTATCCATGGATATCGTTGTCAACGAAGAACTGAAGGCCTATATCGACCCGCTGACGCCGGACGAGCACGAGGCGTTGGAGCGAAGCCTGCTTGCCGAAGGCTGCCATGATGCGCTGGTGCTATGGGGCGACATCCTGGTGGATGGACACAACCGTTATGGCATTTGCCGCCAGCACGACCTGCCATTCCAGACGGTGCAGAACACGCGTTTTCGGTCCATGGACGACGTGCATTTGTGGATGATCGAGCAGCACCTCGGGCGCCGCAGCGTTTCCGACTTTCAGCGCGGTGTGTTGGCGTTGCGCAAGCGGGAGATCTTGGCGGAGCGCAGGGCGCGCATGCAGGAAACGGAAGTGCCGGCGAAACCAACAGTAGACGGAGCAGCGCCCGACGCATCGATCGCTACGGCGGCACCGTCCGTGCCGTTGCCGAGCCGTCAGGCGATCGCCCGTGAGGCGCGCCTGAGCAACAGCCAGGTGGTGCTGATCGAGAAG
>DASXND010000252.1:0-10687 GCA_036495265.1 Dyella sp. | reverse complement strand
TCTTCAGCTCCTGCTGGTGGCCTTCGATAGCCTTGGAGAGCTGGTCAGTAATGATCTGTACCACCTGCGCCGGCGTCTGCTGGGCGGCGTCCGCTGCTGGGGCCGGGGCAGCATTCTGGGCGAAAGCGGGGGCGGCAAGCGCGCTGCCAAAGGCGATAGCGGTGGCAAGAGCCAGACTGCGCAACATGGGGAGACTCCTGGGTGGGATCTTTAGTGAATATCGGGACGCGAGGCGCGGACTCAATGTTTGGCGCCAGCGTCGGCCTTGCCGCTGTCGGGGGTCTTTTTGTCGCTGGACGAACCACTGACCAGGAACTTGCCAATAAGATCCTCGATCTGCAGCGCTGATTGGGTAAGTATCATTTCGTCGCCGTTTTTCAGCATATCGGGTGAACCGCCAGGCTGAATCGCGACGAACTGGCTGCCGATCAGCCCGCTGGTGAACACGGCTGCGGCCGAATCGTCGGGAATCTGGTCGTACCGCTTGTCGATGGCCAGCGTCACTTCCGCATCGAGCTTGACCGGATCGGCCTTGACCGACTGCACGCTGCCGATGGCCACACCGGCCATCTTCACCGGAGCGCCCACGGAAAGCGCACCCACATTGGTGAAACGGGCCTTGACCAGGTAGCTGCCGGACAAATTGTCCGCAGACCCGCCGGCGCCGAAGAACTTGCCGAGCATCTCTTCCAGCTGCTGCGCCGGCCGCGTGAGCGCCAGCGTGCTGCCGTCGGCCACGGCTTTCTTCGAGCTGCCGTACTGGATGCCCACGTACTGGTCGCCCAGCAGGCCACTGGTGAAAATGGTGGCAACCGAGTCGTCGGGAATCTGGCTGTAGCGCTGGTCGATGGCCAGCTTCACATCGGCGGTCTCCTTGCCCGGATCGAGCACGATCGACTGCACCTGGCCGATGCGCACACCTGCCACCTTTACCGGCGCGCGCTCCTTGAGCTGGCCGATGTTGGCGAAGTGCGCCTCAACCGTATAGCTCGGCCCACGGCTGCTGTTGGCCACCGAGGTGGTCTGGGTAGCGAGATAGCCCAACGCGGCAAAGCCAAGCACGATGAACAGGCCGGTGCCGACGGCATAGGATGGTCTCTGGCTCACGGCACGATCCTCAATCGAATAGGAAGGGTTACGGTTTTCATGTGGGCGCTCACCATCGGGCCGGTCACATCAAAAACGCGGTCAGTACGAAATCGAGCGCCAGGATCGCGATCGAGGACGCCACCACGGTGCGGGTCGTGGCATAGGCCACGCCCTCGCTGGTCGGTGGCGTGGTGTAGCCCTGGAACACCGCGATCAGCGACACCACGATGCCGAATACCACGCTTTTCCACAGCACCCCGTTGATCACGTCTTTCACCAGGTCGACGGTCGCGGTCATGTTCGACCAGAACGTGCCGTTGTCGATGCCCAGCCAGTTCACCCCCACCAGGTGGCCGCCAAAAATGCCCAGCGCGCAGAACACGCAGCACAGCAGGGGCATGGCGATGACGCCGGCGAGGAAGCGGGGAACGATCACATAGGCGATCGGATCGACCGCCATCATTTCCATCGCGGCAATCTGGTCGGTGGCACGCATCAGGCCGATTTCGGCCGTGACCGAGGTGCCTGCGCGACCGGCAAACAGCAGCGCCGTCACCACCGGGCCCAGCTCGCGATAGATCGCGATCGCCACCACCGTGCCAGTGGCCGAGGTGCCGCCGAAAATCGACAGCACGTCATACAGCTGCAGCCCCAGCACCATGCCGACGAACAGGCCGCAGACCATGATGATGATCAGGCTCATCGCGCCGACGAACCACAACTGGCGCACGGTTTCGCGGGTATGGCGCAGGCTGCGCGGCACCGCCGCAAGAATGCGCAGCAGGAACAGGCCGCAATCGCCGATCTGCGACAGCGAGCGCAGCACGATGTTGTCGCGACTCATCGGCACGCTCATGCGCCCCTCCCTGGAAAACCGAGCGACTGGGCCAGATCGCCGGCCGGATACTGGAACGGCACCGGGCCATCGGCCTCGCCACCGAAGAACTGCCGCGTCCACGGCGAGCCGTCATTGGCAATCGTCTTCGGATCGCCTTGCGCGACGACCTTGCCGTTGGCGATCAGGTAAATGTGATCGGCCACCTGCTTGATCGCCTCCAGCTCATGCGCCACCAGCACACTGGTGATGCCAAGGGTCTGGTTGAGCGTACGGATCAGCTTGAGCACCTGGTTCAGCGCGATGGGATCGAGGCCGACAAACGGCTCGTCGTAAAGGATGAGCATGGGGTCGAACACGATCGCGCGCGCCAGCGCCACGCGCCGCGCCATGCCGCCGGAGAGTTCGGTCGGCATCAGGCCGGCCGCGCCACGCAAGCCCACGGCCTGCAGCTTGGTCAGCACGATGTTGCGGATCAGCACTTCCGGCAGCTGCGTATGCTGGCGCAACGGAAACGCCACGTTCTCGAACACGTCGAAATCGGTGAGCAAGGCGGAATTCTGGAACAGGTAACCGATGCGCTCACGCAGCTCGAACAGCTTCTGGCGCGGCAGCTCGGACACGTTCTGTCCATCCACCCGCACCTCGCCCGCATCGCCACGCATCTGGCCGGTGATGTGCTTGAGCAAGGTGGTCTTGCCGGTACCGCTGGGGCCCATGATGGCGGTGATCTTGCCGCGTGGGATGTCCATATCCAGCGCATCGAAGACTTTCTTGCCATTGAGCACCGTGGTCAGGCCACGGACGCGCACCAGGGCGCTGTCTTCGGGCTTGGCACTAACGGGGTCAGTCATGGGCGAGGCTGCACAAGGAAAGCCGCCACGTTAGCTGAATACCGCATCGAAGGCCATGTACCGCCTCATCCCGCGCTCAGGATCGGCTAACAAAACAGTATCTTACGTCTTCCCCTCAACATCGTGGAAACGCGAAGAAGGGCAGCCCGCGGGTGTCGCTCGATCAGGCGTCGGCGAGCAACTCGGCGATCAGGCCTTCATAGCGCTGCCATTGCAGCGAGGTGCGGAGACGTATGGCGTGCACGATGGCCTGCAGGTCGGCCAAGGCGTCCTCGAAACGATCATTGACGATGACATAGTCGAACTCGTGCGCGTGGGCGATCTCCTCGCGCGAGTTGTGCAGGCGGCGGGCAATGACGTCGGCACTGTCCGAACCCCGGCCGCGCAAACGGCGCTCCAGCTCCACGCGCGAGGGCGGCAGGATAAACACGCTGACGCAATCGGGCTTGCTCTGGCGGATCTGCCGCGCGCCCTGCCAATCGATCTCCAGCAGCACGTCACGGCCCTGTCCCAGCAGCTCGGCCACGGTCGTGCGCGAGGTGCCGTAAAGGTTGCCGTGCACTTCGGCGTGCTCGAGGAAGATGCCTTCGGCAACCTCACGCTCGAACGTTTCGCGCTCGACGAAGTAGTAATGCCGGCCGTACAACTCGCCCGGACGCGGCGGACGCGTGGTGTGCGAGATCGACAGCGAAATCGACGGCTCACGCTCAAGCAGCGCATTGACCAGGGTGGATTTGCCCGCACCCGATGGCGCGGCCACCACGAACAAGGTGCCTTCGGAGGCCGCGAGGGTGGGCGTGCTCGCGCTCATTCGATGTTCTGCACCTGCTCGCGCATCTGTTCGATCAATACCTTCAGCTCAACCGCGGCATTGGTGCTGCGCGAATCGACCGACTTGGAGCCGAGCGTGTTCGCTTCGCGGTTGAATTCCTGCATCAGGAAATCCAGGCGGCGACCGACCGGCTCCTGCATGCCGAGCACGCGGCGCGTTTCGGATAGGTGGGTGCTGAGGCGATCGAGCTCCTCGTCCACATCGGTACGCGTGATCTGCAGCACCAGTTCCTGCTCGAGCCGGCCCGGGTCGGCCGGCTGCTTGATGTCGGCCAGGCGAGATTCCAGCCGTGCGCGCAGGCCTTCGCGGATCTGCGGCATCCAAGTGCGCACATCCGCCACGATGCGCTCGATCGCGTCGAGGCGATCTTTCAGCAGCTCGGCGAGCTTGGCGCCCTCGCGTTCGCGGGTGGCAGTGAGGGCCTCGAGGGCGCGATCGAGCACCCCGAGCAAGGCGCCCTGCAACATTTCCGGGTCCACCTCGGCCTGCTGCATGACACCGGGGAAGCGCAGCAATTCGGTGAACTCGATCTTCATGCGCGGAAAGCGGGCTTCCATATCCAGCGCCAGCTCGGACAACCGCGCCAACACACCCGCATTGACCTGCAGCGATTCACCGGGGGCATCGCCACGCAGGCGCACGGTGATATCCACCTTGCCGCGTGAAAGCCGTGCACCGATGCGCTCGCGCAAGGCCGACTCGAACACGCGCAATTCGTCGGGAAGGCGCGGGCTCAGCTCAAGATAACGGTGGTTGACCGTGCGCAGTTCGCAGCTGAGCGTGCCGGCGGTACCGGTCGCCTCGGCGGAGGCATAAGCCGTCATGCTGCGGATCATTGAGGGCCTGCGGATGTCTGGAAAGGGGCAATGGTAAACTCTCCCGCCCTGCCTTGCCCACCTTCAGGCCATTCGCCCCATGAGCTCTCAAAGCCGCCCTAGCGGTCGCGCCAGCGACCAGCTGCGCACCATCACCATCGAACGCCACTTCACGCGCCACGCCGAAGGCTCGGTATTGATCAGTTTTGGCGACACCCGCGTGCTTTGCACCGCCAGCGTCGAAGACCGCGTGCCACCGTGGCTGCGCGGCAAGGGTGAAGGCTGGGTCACGGCCGAATACGGCATGCTGCCCCGCGCCACCAACACGCGCATGCAACGCGAGGCCGCACGCGGCGGCCAGGGTGGCCGCACCATGGAAATCCAGCGCCTGATCGGCCGCAGCCTGCGCGCCTGCGTCGATCGCCAGGCCCTGGGCGAACGCGTCATCACCCTCGACTGCGACGTGATCCAGGCCGATGGGGGCACCCGCACCGCCGCCATTACGGGTGCCTACGTGGCCCTGGTCGATGCGGTCAGCCTGCTGATGAAGCGCGAGAACCTTCGACGCAACCCGGTGCTTGGTGCCGTGGCGGCGGTGTCGGTAGGCATCTACCAGGGCGTGCCGGTGCTGGATCTCGACTATGCCGAGGACTCCAACTGCGACACCGACATGAACGTGGTGATGAACGACGGCGGCGGTTTTATCGAGGTGCAGGGTACGGCCGAAGGCCACGCGTTCCGCCGCGATGAGATGGACGCCTTGCTCGGCCTCGCCGAAAAAGGCATAGCCGAGCTCGTCGCTGCCCAGCGTGCCGCGCTGGAACTGGCTTGAGCCACCAGGGAAACCACACATGCCTCGCATCGTTATAGCCAGCAGCAACCCCGGCAAACTGGCCGAGTTCAACGACCTGCTCGCCGACAGCGAGCGCAGCTTCGTGGCGCAGTCGGCGTACGATGTCGAGGACGCGGAAGAAACCGGTCTCAGCTTTGTGGAGAATGCGTTGTTGAAGGCGCGCCATGCGTCGCGCATCAGTGGTCTGCCAGCGCTGGCCGACGATTCGGGACTTTGCGTCGACCATTTGCGCGGTGCGCCCGGGCTGTATTCGGCGCGCTATGCCGGCAGCCACGGCGACAATGCAGCCAACAACGCCAAGCTGCTGCACGAGCTCGACGGCTTGCCGGTCGAACAACGTGGCGCCTTCTTCATCTGCGTGCTGGTGCTGTTGCAGCACGCCGACGATCCGGCACCACTGATCGCCGAAGGACGCTGGTATGGCCAGGTCTTGACCGAGCAGCGCGGCACCCATGGTTTCGGCTATGACCCGCTGTTCTTGCCCGAAGGGCAGCAGATCAGCGCCGCCGAGCTGGCGCCAGCGCTGAAAAACCGTCTCAGTCACCGCGCCCAGGCACTGGCCCAACTGCGCGCGCGTCTGAACGCCCAGCACCTGTGATGTCATGCCCATGATCGCGCCACCGCTATCGCTCTACGTACACATGCCGTGGTGCGTGAAGAAGTGCCCCTATTGCGACTTCAACTCGCATGGCTTGCGTAACGAGCCACCGCCCTACGCCACCTACGTGGATGTCCTGCTGGCAGATCTCGATGCCGATCTGCGGGATTTTGGCGAGGCTGCCTTCGGCCGCCCGGTGCAAAGCATCTTCTTCGGCGGCGGTACGCCCAGCCTGTTCGCGCCGGAGCTGATCGACCGCTTCCTCGATGGCGTGCGTTCGCGCCTGCCGCTGGCGGCCGAGGCCGAAATCACCCTGGAAACCAACCCGGGCACGGTCGAACACGGCCGTTTCGATGGCTATCTGGCTGCTGGCGTGAATCGCCTTTCGTTCGGCATCCAGAGCTTCGACGATGACAAATTGCGCCGCCTGGGCCGCATCCACTCCGCCAGCGAGGCGGAAGCCGCGGTGAAGTCCGCCCAGGACGCCGGCTACGCCAATATCAACCTGGACCTGATGTATGCGCTGCCGCAGCAAGCGCAGCAAGGTGCGCTGGACGACGTCGCGCGGGCCATTGCGCTGCAGCCCACGCATATCTCGCACTACCAGCTGACCCTGGAACCGAATACCGCGTTCGCCGCGAACCCGCCGCCGCTACCGGACGACGACCATGCCTGGGCCATGCAGGAAGCCTGCGAACAGCATTTGGCCGAGGCTGGCTATAGCCAATACGAGATATCCGCCTATGCGCAGCCCGGCCGCCGCTGCGTGCACAACCTCAACTATTGGCGTTTCGGCGACTATCTGGGCATCGGCGCCGGCGCCCACGGCAAGCTCAGCGATGCCGATGCGGGTGCGGTACGCCGGCGCTGGAAGACCCGCCACCCCAAGGCCTATCTGGCGGCGCCGGGCGGCCAGGAACGCATCGGCGGTGATGCCCC
The DNA here is from genome assembly GCA_036495265.1 of Dyella sp. Classification (GTDB taxonomy): domain Bacteria; phylum Pseudomonadota; class Gammaproteobacteria; order Xanthomonadales; family Rhodanobacteraceae; genus Dyella. The sequence continues at coordinate 3,872 of DASXND010000252.1, read as the reverse complement.
GGTGGCCGGCGCAGAGCTGCCGTTCGAGTACATGCTCAATGCCCTGCGCCTGATCGACGGCGTACCCCTGGCCGACTTTGCCGAGCGCACCGGCCTGCCGGCCGAGCGGATCGCCGCGGCCTTGGCCGGGGCCCGCCAGCGTGGCTGGCTCACCGACGACCCCGACCTCCTGCGCACGACCGCTTTGGGCCAGCGATTTCTCAATGATGTGATCGGCGCCTTCCTCGACTGAGAACCTGTCTCTAAGAGATCGCCCGTCCAGCCGATGGCGGCAGCGCTGCATCCAGCATAGACTGCCGGCTCCGGGGGGAGTCTGAAACAGGGTTAATCATGGATGTCGAACAGCAGGGTCGACGTCAGCCGTTTGCAGCCGATCAGGACGCCCGTCCTGACAATGCGGGCTGGCCGCCGCGTGCGCGACGCCTGATCGAGGAAACACACGCGCTGTGCGCGAGCTGGCTGGAGTCGCCGCTACGGCTGTGCCTTGGCGATATCGAACAGCGCCTGTATGGGCTGGCCGAACGCTCGCGCAATCATCTCGAGCAGCAGCAACACCTGTTCAGTCGCCAGCAATTGCAACAGCAGCGCGTCGCGCTGGAGCGGCGCTTCATGCACGGCGTGCGCACCAGCTTCAGCAAGCTAGGCGCGCCCACCGTGACGGAAGAAGACTCCGATGCGCTGCGTCGCCCGTTGGCCCTGCTCGACCAGACCGAGCACGAACAGACGGTGGCCCTCAACAAAATGGTCGCTCGAGGCGAAGCGCGCAACGGCACCCTGCTGTTCGAGCTGGGCTATCGCTTTGCGGTCCTGGTTGGCCAGCCCCCCTTGGAGGGCGACGTCCTGCCGCTGGGTCCGCAAGCACTGTCATGTGCGTTCCGCGACGCCAGCACCTGCATGGATCTGCCCGTCGAACACCGCCTGTTGATGCTGCAAAGCTTTGACAACGCCGTCGTGCAGTCGCTGCCGTCCATCTACGAGACGGTTAACGAGCACTTGCGCAGCGATGGCATCCTGCCGCAGTTGCGTGCGTTCCCCACCGCGCCGCGGGTCCAGCTGGATCGGCAGCGCGCACCGTTCGCAGAGCAGGCATCCGGCACCCCCGCACGGAATCAAGCCGCACCATCGACGGTCCCGCCGACCGCAACGGCAGCGCGCACGGACAGCATTGCCGTGCTCGACAACCTCCGCGAGATGCTGGCGCAGCATCGCGCCGGCCAGGGTGCACTGAATTATCAGGCCGGCGCGCGCGCCGCCTCGCCGGAAGAACTGCAACTCGCCCTGGATGCCTTGCAGCTGCATGTCTCCGATGTGACTGACCACGCCACCCGCGAGCTGCATAGCGCCAAGGCGCTGCGCGAGGAGCTGCTCACCCAGCTCAATGCCGGCAGGCCGGCAGGCGCCAGCCAGATGCACTTGAGTGACGAACAGGGCGATACGGTGGAGCTGGTGTCGATGCTGTTCGAGCAGCTCGGCCAGCAGATGCAAAGCGGTGGCAACGCACACTCGCTGTTGGGTGACCTGCAGCTGCCGCTGCTGCGCATGGCCGTAGCCGACCAGGGCTTCTTCAACCAGCGCGAACACCCCGCACGCAAGTTGCTGAGCATGGTCGCCGAAGCGGCCAACGATTGGCTGGACGGCCCGGAAGCCGATGCCGACCGCTCGCTCGCCGCCAAGCTCACCCAGCTGGTCGATCGCACCCGCCGCGAGCCCCCCAGCACCGGCCTGTACACCAGCCTCATAGCCGACATCGAGCACCATCTGAGCCTGCTCAACCGCAAAGCGCAGATCGCCGAGCGTCGCCAGGTGGAAGCCATGCAGGGCCGTGAGCGCCTGGAGCAGGCACGCCATCGCGCCGCCGAATTGATGTCCGAGCGGTTCGAGCGCTGCAATCCACGCGGCCTGTTGCGCACCTTGTTGGAACGGGCCTGGTCCGATGTGCTGGCCCTGACCCTGCTGCGTCATGGCGAAGACAGCGAAGCGTTTGCCACGCGCCTGCGCATCACCGATCAATTGCTGGGACAACAGGCCGTCACCGACCGACCCCTGCTGCAGGCGGAAGTGGAGTCCGGACTGCAGCAGATCGGCATGCATGCCGAGGAAGCTGTCCAGGTAGCACAGCGGCTGCTGGGCATCCCGCAGAACACGCCCGTCACCAGCGAAACCACCACCACGACCGAGCTCGCGCTCAAGCTGAAACAGCGCCAGCGACTGGGCGAGCACGCGACCACCGAAGCGCCCGCACCCGAGCCCGCGGCGCGTCCTGTCGCCCCGCTGGAGCCGCAGACACAGCGCATCCACAACCGCCTGCGCCAGCTCCCTTTCGGCAGCTGGTTCGAGTTCATCGACCCCTCCAACGGACAAGTCACCCAACGCAAACTGGCCTGGTACTCGCCGGTATCCGGCAACAGCCTGTTCGTGACCCGTCGCGGCATGCGCGGTGAGGAAATGAGCCTGGAGCACCTCGCACATGAAATGGCCTGCGGTCGCGCGCGCGAAATGGCGCCCGTACGCGAGAACCTGCTGGATCGCGCCTGGCAGGCGCTGACCAGCCACTTGCGACAGGTGACCAAACCGGCCGGACCGCAGCGTGAGGGAGCATGAGCGACGTGAGCGAGAACATCACTTCCATCGACCAGCGCCGGGCGCTGCGCAAGCGCGCCAATTTCACCGCCCTGGTCACCGACGTCATCAGCGGCCAATCGATCGGGCATCTGGGCAACCTGTCGGCAAACGGCATGCTGTTGATCAGCGCGCATCCGCCACGCAACGAGGCGATCTATCAGGTCAGCCTTACCCTGCCCGGCCTCGGCAGTTCGCCGCAGACCATCGAAGTGGGCATCCAGGAGCAGTGGCAGGAAGAGGCTGCCAGCCCGGGCCAGGTTTGGGCGGGCTATCGCATCGTGGCCATCGGGGACTCTGACGCGGCTTTGTTGGGCGCCTGGCTGGAGTTGCCGGGGCAGAGTTGAGACTTTGTCTCGAGGCTTCCGGCGTTCCGGCGTGACGCAGCCGCGACCGGGCTCGCCTGCGGCGGGCTTCCGACCGTCTACCGACGGCCGGGTCACTTTCTCTTGCTTGCCCAAGAGAAAGTAACCAAAGAGAAAGGCACCCCGCTTGGCGCTTGCCGAGCGAAGCTCGGCAAGTCCGTGAGGGCCGGCCGGGCTTTTCGACAGGGCTCCTGCCCTGACGAAAAGGGATCGACATCCCTGTCGATCCCCCTGCGGGCCTGATCGTCCGACCCTCACCGCCGCACAGGGGTCCCGAAGGTCAAAAGCCAGAGCCAAAGGCTCGAGCAGCGCGGTGCGCTGCTCGTCGCTCTTGCTCGTGCTCTTGGCTCTTCGGGCCCCTATGGCGTGGCGGGTGGGTGGAGGAAAAGCCCGCAGGGTGGCCGGCAGGACGCCGGCCAGTTTGTCGTCAGGGCAGGAGGCCCTGTCGACAAACCTCCGTAACCCACCCGCGCACCTGGAGGGCGTAGCCCGGAAGGCGCGCCATCGGGGTGGCCTCTCTTTTGGTTACTTTTCTCTGGCCAAACAGAGAAAAGTGACCCGGGCCGCGGCAGCGGCTCGGAAGCCCGCGGCAGGCGAGCCAGGTCGCGGTGACGCGTGGAGATGACGATCAAAAAGCTTACGGCGCTCACGGCGAGGCAAGCGGGAGACAAATCACTCCGAAGGACGCACCAGCAACGTCGTCCCATCCACTCCCACCACCTCGACCATACTGCCCACCGGCAGATCCGGCCCGCTCACCAGCCACAAACCATCGCCCACCCGCGCCTTGCCACGCCCGTTGATGATGGGCTCGGCCAACACGTAACGCTGACCGATCTTTTGCTCACCACGACGATTGAGCAAAGCATCGCCCGGTTCGTTGCGCAT
>DASXND010000251.1:0-10357 GCA_036495265.1 Dyella sp. | reverse complement strand
ATCACCCTGGCCGGCGAGTTGGGCATCACGGTGGAAGAACGCGACCTGCCGCGTGAAGCGCTGTACACCGCTGATGAGATCTTCATGACCGGCACCGCGGCCGAGATCACGCCGGTGCGCTCGGTCGACCGCAAGCAGGTCGGCGCGGGCCGTCCCGGTCCAATCACGCGCGCTCTGCAAAAGGCCTTCTTCGGTCTATTCGATGGCACGACCCCGGACCAGTGGGGCTGGTTGACGCCGGTGCAGCTGGAAACCGCGCAGGAGGCTGCGTAATGGCCAAGACCCTGTTTGAAAAAGTGTGGGACGCGCATGTCGTCGCGCCTGAAAGCACCGATACGCCGGCCATCCTGTATATCGATTTGCACCTGGTGCACGAAGTCACCTCGCCGCAAGCCTTCAGCGAACTGCGCGAGCGCGGCCTGAAGCTGCGTCGCCCCGATCGCATGCTGGCCACGCTGGATCACTCCACGCCGACGCTACCTGCGGGCGCCGATGGCGAGCGTCCCTACGCGAATGCCGAGGCGAAGGCCCAGGTATCGCAGCTGGAAACCAACTGCCGCGAGTTCGGCGTCGAATTGCACGGCTGGGACAGCGACGATCGCGGCATCGTGCATGTGTTCGGCCCTGAGCTGGGCGCCACTCAGCCGGGCATGACCATCGTGTGCGGCGACAGCCACACCTCGACGCATGGTGCGTTTGGTGCGCTGGCCTTCGGCATCGGCACCACCGAAGTCGGTCATGTGATGGCCACGCAGTGCCTGCTGCAACGCAAGGCGAAGACCTTCGCGATCCATGTGGATGGTCAGCTGCCGGCGGGCGTGGGTGCGAAGGACCTGATCCTGCACATCATCGGCGAGATCGGCGTGGACGGCGGTACCGGCTACGTCCTGGAATACCGCGGTGATGCCATCGAAGCGATGTCGATGGATGAGCGCATGACCGTGTGCAATATGTCGATCGAGGCCGGCGCACGCGCGGGCCTGATCGCGCCGGACGACACCACGTTCAACTGGCTCAAGGGCCGTCCTCGTGTGCCGCAAGGCTCCGCGTGGGATGCCGCAGTGGCGCGCTGGCGCGCACTGCGCAGCGATGCCGGCGCAACCTACGACCGTGAAGTGCGCATCGATGCCAGCAAGGTGCGCCCCACCGTCACCTACGGCACCCATCCGGGTATGGCCATTGCCATGGACAAGCCGGTGCCGGCCGCGCGCAACGCCCAGGAAAAGCGCGCGCTGGACTATATGCGCAGCGAAGCGGGCAAGCCGATGCAGGGCACGCCGGTCGACGTGGTCTTCGTCGGCAGCTGTACCAACTCGCGCCTATCCGATCTGCGTGAGGCCGCCCGGGTGTTGCGCGGCCGTCACGTCGCCGAAGGCGTGCGCATGCTGGTGGTGCCGGGCTCCGAAGCGGTTCGCCGCGATGCGGAGCGCGAAGGCCTGCATCACGTCTTTACCGAGGCCGGCGCCGAGTGGCGCGTGCCGGGTTGCTCGATGTGCATCGCGATGAACGGCGATCTGGCGCAGCCGGGGCAGCTGGTGGTGAGCACGTCGAATCGCAATTTTGAAGGTCGCCAGGGCAAGGGCGCGCGCACGGTGTTGGCCAGTCCCGCTACTGCGGCTGCGTCGGCGCTGGCGGGGCGGATTGCTGATCCGCGTGAGTACCTCGTGGAGGTGGCGGCATGAGCACCGCTTGTCTTCCTCTCCCCTTTGGGGAGAGGACTGAGGTGAGGGGTCACTCTTGCCTCGGTTCCACTTCAGAGCGCGCTTCGATGCACGTAACCGCGAGCACCCGCCCCTCATCCACCCCTTCGGGGCACCTTCTCCCCGGAGGGGAGAAGGGATTTTGTCCTTCGGAGGTTTTTTAATGCGCCCGATTACCCGCCTCCACTCCCGCACCGCGGTGCTGCCAGACGAGAACATCGATACCGACCGCATCATCCCGGCGCGCTTCCTTACCACCACCGAGCGCTCTGGCCTCGGCAAGCTGTGCTTCAACGACTGGCGTTACCAGGCTGACGGCAGCGACAACCCGGCGTTTCCGCTGAACCAGCCGCAAGCCACGGGTTGTTCGATCCTGGTCGCGGGACGCAATTTTGGTTGCGGCTCCTCGCGTGAACATGCGCCATGGGCGTTGCTCGATTACGGCATCCACGCCGTGTTGTGCAGCGAGATCGCGGACATCTTCCGCAACAACGCGCTGAAGAACGGCCTGCTTGCCATCGTGCTGGACGAGGCCGAACACCACTGGCTGCTCGAGCATCCGGGTGTCGAGCTGAGCATCGACGTGCGCGACCAGTACATCGCCCTGCCCGACGGCGGACGCATCCACTTCCAGATGGAGCCGTTCGCGCGCCATTGCATCCTCAACGGCGTCGACCAGCTCGGCTACCTGCAGCAGCACAGCGACGTCATCACCACCTATGAACAACGCACGGAGAAAGCCGCATGAGAGCGCAGATCGTCATCCTGCCCGGCGACGGCGTCGGCCCTGAAGTCACCGCAGCGGCCGTGACCGTGCTCGACGCGGTGGCCGCCCACTTCGATCACAGTTTCCATTTCGATGAGCACCTGATCGGTGGCTGCGCCATCGATGCCACCGGCGAGCCCTTGCCAGCCGCCTCGCTGGACGCCTGCAAGGCGGCCGATGCGGTATTGCTCGGCGCCGTGGGGGGCCCGCAGTGGTCCGACCCGAATGCGCCGGTGCGTCCGGAGCAAGGCCTGCTCGCGCTGCGCGCCGCCCTGGGTGTTTACGCGAACCTGCGCCCCTTGCAGGTGCATCCCAAGCTGGCCGCACTGTCGCCGCTGAAAAATGAAAAGCTGAAGAACGTCGACGTGCTGTTCGTGCGCGAACTCACCGGGGGCGCTTACTTCGGTGCCAAGACACGCACCGCCGACACCGCCATTGACGAGTGCAAGTACACCGTGGCCGAGATCGAGCGCGTGGTACGCCGCGCATTCAATCTGGCACGCGGTCGTCGCAAGCATGTCACCTCGGTCGACAAGGCCAACGTGCTGGAGACGTCGCGCCTGTGGCGCAGCACGGTGCAACGCATTGCGGCTGAATACCCCGATGTGAAAGTGGAGCACCAGCTGGTCGACTCGATGGCCATGTTGCTGCTGACCCAGCCTTCGCATTACGACGTGGTGGTGACCGAAAATCTGTTCGGCGACATCCTCACCGATGAAGCCGCCGCGCTGGCCGGATCGCTGGGCCTGCTGCCGTCCGCATCGATCGGCGAAGCCAAGGCCGGCCTGTACGAGCCGATCCATGGTTCCGCGCCGGATATCGCCGGCCAGGGCGTGGCCAACCCGATCGGCGCCATCCTGTCCGCGGCCATGCTGTTGCGTCATTCGCTGGAGCTGGAACAGGAAGCCGCCGCCGTCGAAGCCGCCGTGGCCGAGGTGCTCGAGCACGGTCCGCATACCCGCGATATCGGCGGCCAGGCGACGACGACCGAGGTGCTGGAAGCCGTGCTCTCCGCGCTCGACGAACAGGCCTGCAACGCGGCGGCCTTCCTGCGTTGGGGGCGCGCCTGCGGATGAACTCCGATTACGCCTTCGTCAACGCAGCCATGCAGCTGACCTTCTCTTCAACCCGGAAACCTCATGCGCAGTGATCTCATCAAAACCGGGCCCGATCGCGCACCTGCCCGCGCCATGCTCCGCGCCACCGGCCTGGACGATGCCGCCATCGCCAAGCCATTGGTGGCGGTGGTGCACACCTGGTCCAACGTCAGCCCGTGCAATCTCAACCTGCGCGAGCTGGCCGAACATGTGGCCGACGGCATTCGTGCAGCGGGCGGTACGCCGGTCGAGTTCAATACCATTGCAGTAACCGACGGCATCGCCATGGGCACGCCGGGCATGCGTGCCTCGCTGATCAGTCGCGAAGTGATCACCGATTCCATCGAACTGGCCGTCGACGGTCATTGCCTGGACGCCATGGTGGTGCTGTGCGGCTGCGACAAGACCATCCCCGCCGCTGCGATGGCGATGGCACGCCTGGATATCCCCAGCGTGGCGCTGTACGGCGGCACCATCGCGCACGGCACGCACGACAACCACCCGATCACCATCCAGCAAGTGTTCGAAGCGGTGGGCGCGTATGGCGCCGGCAAGATCGACGATGCGGAACTCGCCTCGGTCGAGCGCGATGCCTGCCCCGGTGCGGGCGCCTGTGGCGGCCAATTCACCGCCAACACCATGGCGATGGTGCTGTCCACGCTGGGCCTGTCGCCGATGGGCTTCAACGATATTCCCGCGACCCATCCGGCCAAGACCGCGGCCGCTCGTCGCTGTGGCGAACTGGTGATGGAGTGCCTGAAGGAAGCGCGCACCCCACGCGCCATGCTCACCACCACGGCGTTCCGCAACGCGGCGCGCATGGTCGCTGCTACTGCAGGTTCCACCAATGCCGTGCTGCACTTGCTCGCGATTGCCCGCGAAGCGGGTACACCCTGGACGCTGGAGGATTTTGAGCCCGCCTCCAAGCACACGCCGGTGATCGCGGATTTGCTGCCCGGTGGTCGCTACACCGCCGTCGAACTGTTCGGCGCCGGCGGCAGCGCTCGCGTGGCGCAGGAATTGATCGCCGCCGGCATGCTCGACGACGCCCCCACCATCACCGGCCGCAGCCTGTTCGAAGAAGCCGCAGCCGCACCGCGTGCCGCGCAGCAGGACGTGGTACATGCGGTGGCGCAGCCGCTAAAGCCGCGCGGTGGTTATTCGATCCTGTACGGCAACCTCGCGCCGGAAGGCTGCATCCTCAAGCTCGCCGGCAAGGGCGCCAATCATTTCGAAGGCCGCGCACGCGTGTTCGAAAGCGAAGAAGAGGCCTTCGCGGCCGTGCAGGGCGGCGCCATCGAAAAGGGCGACATCATTGTTATCCGCAACGAAGGTCCGGCTGGCGGTCCCGGCATGCGCGAGATGCTTGGCGTCACCGCGGCACTCGTCGGTCGCGGTCTTGGCGACGACGTCGCGCTGATCACTGACGGCCGCTTCTCCGGGGCCACGCACGGCTACATGGTCGGCCACATCTCGCCCGAGGCGGTGCGTGGTGGCCCCATCGCGCTGCTGCGCAACGGCGACCGCATCCGCATCGACGCCGACAGTCGTGAAATCAGCACCGACGCCGATCTCGTCACGCGTCGCGCCAGCTGGCACCCGCCGGCACCGAAAGTTACTCGCGGCGCGTTGGCCAAGTACGCACGCCTGGTCGGCTCCGCTTCGGACGGTGCCGTCACCCAATTCGACGCTTCACGCAGCACCTCTGCACCCCATCCTTCCAACACAGTCCACGAAGACTCGACCGCAGGAGTTACCGCATGACCAGCCAGACCTCGAACGACGCACTCGCCAAGGCCCGCATCGCCGTACTCGGCTATGGCAGCCAGGGCCGCGCCCATGCCCTCAACCTGCGCGACTCCGGTCTCGATGTCGTGGTTGGCCTGCGCAAGAACGGCCCCTCGTGGGAAAAGGCCCGTGCCGAAGGCTTCAGCGTGGCCGAGCCTGGCGATGCGGTGAAGGACGCCGACCTGATCGCCGTGCTCACCCCGGACATGGTGCAGCCGGCGCTGTATCGCGACTCCATCGCGCCGAACATCAAGCCGGGCGCCGCCCTGCTGTTCGCGCACGGCTTCAACGTGCACTTCAAGCAGATCGAGCCGCGTGACGACATCGACGTGATCCTGGTCGCACCGAAGGGTCCGGGCGCGCTGGTGCGCCGCGAGTATGAGATCGGTCGTGGCGTGCCCTCCATCTGGGCCATCCATCAGGACGTCAGCGGACACGCCGAAGCCAGGGCCAAGGCCTATGCCGACGGCATTGGCGGCGGCCGCGCCCTGCTGATCAAGACCGACTTCAAGGAAGAGACCGAGACCGATCTGTTCGGCGAACAGGCCGTGCTGTGCGGCGGCGCCAGCTCGCTGGTGCAGGCCGGCTTCGAAACCCTGGTCGAAGCAGGTTACCAACCGGAAATCGCCTATTACGAAGTGCTGCACGAACTGAAGCTGATCGTGGACCTGTTCTACGAAGGCGGCATTGCGCGCATGCTGGAATTCGTCTCCGAGACCGCGCAGTACGGCGACTACGTGAGCGGCCCGCGCGTGATCGACGCCGGTACCAAGGCACGCATGAAGGACGTGCTTACCGAGATCCAGGACGGCACTTTCGCGCGCAACTGGATCGCCGAACACCAGGCCGGCCTGCCGAACTACAAGCGCTTCAAGCAGGCCGATCTCGATCACCCGATCGAGAAGGTCGGCGCGCAGCTGCGTGCGCGCATGCCGTGGCTGCAGGCCAATGCACCGAAGCCCGCTGCCGAACCGCTGAAGAAGGTGGGCTGATAGTTGTGTAACTCCGCTGCGTGCCCACTCAGGTCGCGCAGCGGGAGTTTAGGAGGGGGTGCTTTTCCCGCAGGCTGTTACCTCTCGTCGACCCTCCCTGCGCCCGAAGGATTTGATCGTTCGGGATGTCCAGTGGAGGGAGTTTTTTCGGTAAGCCTTTCGACTATCCAAGCGCCGCTCGGGCGACGACATTCAAGGAAACACGACCATCGTGAACCTGCCATTGAAAAAGGAGATTCCCGCATCGGACTCCACCCACCCGCTCTCCGGCCAGACCATGAGCGGCGCGGAGGTGGTGGTGCAGGTACTTGCCGACGAAGGCGTCAACGTGCTGTTCGGCTATTCGGGCGGTGCGATCCTGCCGGTGTACGACGCGGTGTTCCGTTACAACACCACGCACCTGTCGCCGAACGGCGGCGAGCCGATGCCCTTGATCGTGCCCGCCAATGAACAGGGCGCGGGTTTCATGGCCGCCGGTTATGCACGCGCCTCGGGCAAGGTGGGTGTCGCTATCGTCACTTCTGGTCCGGGCGCCACCAATATGGTCACGCCGGTGCGTGATGCCATGGCCGACTCGGTGCCGCTGGTGGTGATCTGCGGCCAGGTGCCGACCGCTGCACTGGGCAGCGATGCCTTCCAGGAAGCACCCGTCAGCAACATCATGAGTGCGTGCGCCAAGCATGTCTTCCTGCTCACCGAACCGGCTCGTCTCGAAGCCACCCTGCGCACCGCCTTCGAGATTGCGCGCAGTGGACGCCCCGGCCCGGTAGTGGTGGATATTCCCAAGGATGTGCAGAATACCTCGCTGACCTTCGCCGGAGATGGCTGCCTGCCGATTCCCGGCTATCGCGCCCGCCAGCATGCGATTGAACACGCAAGACTCGATGACGCCGAGTGCGAAGCATTCTTCGCGGCGCTGGCGAAAGCGAAGCGCCCGCTGATCTACGCCGGCGGCGGCATCATTGCGGGTGAATCGGCGGCGACCTTGCGCTCCTTCGTGCACCAGTTCGGCCTGCCGGTGACTACGACCTTGATGGGCATTGGTGCGTTCGACACCACCGAACCCTTGGCCTTGCACATGCTTGGCATGCACGGCACGGCCTACGCCAATTACGCGGTGGACGACTGCGACTTTCTGCTGGCCCTGGGCGCACGCTTCGATGACCGCGTTGCGAGCGTGCCGGATCGCTTCGCGCCGAACGCGCGTTTTATCGCGCAGATCGATATCGATCCTGCCGAGATCGGCAAGGTGAAAACCGTGCACTGGCACCATCACGGTGATCTGGACCGCACACTTTCGCGCTTGCAGCAGTACGGCATCCGGCATGGGCTGCACTTTGCCGCTGACGGCCGCTACGCCCAGTGGCATACGCATATCGCGGCACTCAAGCAAACCCACGCGCTCAATTACGACCGCGAGAGCGAACTGATCCAGCCGCAGGCGGTGATCGAGGCGATCAATCGCCACACCCAGGGCCGCGCGATCATCAGCACGGGCGTGGGTCAGCATCAGATGTGGGCGGCGCAGTACTTCGATTTCCGTGAACCGCGCCATTGGCTCACCTCAGGCTCGATGGGCACGATGGGCTTCGGACTGCCGGCGGCCATAGGCGCCCAATTCGCGCGACGCGACGCGATCGTCATCGATATCGACGGCGACGCCAGCATCCGCATGAACCTGGGCGAGCTGGAAACCGTCACCACGTATGGTTTACCGGTGAAGGTGGTCGTGCTCAACAACATCGGCGACGGCATGGTGCGCCAGTGGCAGAAGCTGTTCTTCCGCGGACGCTTTGCCTCCTCCGACAAGAGCCTGCACAAGAAGGACTTCGTCAAGGCCGCCGAGGCCGATGGCTTCGAATGGGCGAAGCGGCTGGAGCGCAACGAAGAACTGGCGGACACCATCGCCGACTTCCTCGCCTTCGATGGCCCGGCGTTCCTCGAGGTGATGATCGATCCCGATGCCGGCGTGTATCCCATGGTGGGGCCGGGGGCGACGTATGCGCAGATGATCACGGGCGACTTCATTCCGTCGCGCGTGGCGCCGGCGGCGTCCGCGGATTCGACGTCGGACATGTTCTAAGTATCGTCGTCCCGGCGTTGGCTGGGACCCACTGCCTTGTCCCGGAAAGGCACTGGATTCCAGCGTTCGCTGGAATGACGGATCCGCGGCGGTTCTGGAGTCCTGCCATGAAACACACGCTATCCATCCTGTTGCAAAACGAATCCGGCGCCTTGATGCGCGTGGCCGGCCTGTTCGCCGCGCGTCACTGCAATATCGACACGCTGACCGTCGCGGCCACGCAGGACCCGGCGGTGTCTCTGCTGACCCTGGTTATGCACGGCGCCGATGAAACGGTGGAGCAGATCATCAAGCAGACGCGCAAGCTGGTCGATGTGATCGAAGTAAGTCACCCCGCGGTAACGATGACACCATGAGTGTCTTCGCCGAACAGGTCGCGCCCACCACGTTCGGCGAGCACGAGCTGTTGCGCCAGACGGTAGGCGCACGCGTTTACGACGTGGCGCGCGAAACCGCACTGCAGCCAGCGCAGCTGCTGTCCACCCGCCTGGGCCAACGCGTGCTGCTCAAGCGCGAGGACCAGCAACCGGTGTTCTCGTTCAAGCTGCGCGGTGCCTACAACCGCATGGCCACCCTCGATGCGGCCCAGCGTGCGCGTGGGGTGATCGCAGCATCTGCCGGTAATCATGCACAGGGCGTGGCACTTGCCGCCGCAAGGCTCGGTATTCATGCGGTGATCGTGATGCCGGTGACGGCGCCGCAGGTCAAAGTGGATGCCGTGCGCCGGCTCGGAGGCCCCCAGGTCGAGGTGGTCCTGGCCGGCGATTCATATAGCGATGCCCAGGCCGCCGCCACGCAGTTGCAGGCCGAACACGGCTACACCTTCGTGCACCCATTCGACGATCCGGCGGTGATCGCCGGACAAGCCACCGTTGGCATGGAGATCCTGCGCCAGCATCCGGGCCCGCTGCACGCGGTCTTTGTGCCCGTGGGCGGTGGTGGCCTGCTTGCCGGTATTGCCGGCTACATCAAGGCGCTGCGGCCCGAGGTGAAAGTGATCGGCGTGCAAACCTGCGATTCCGACGCCATGGCGCGATCTCTCGAAGCGGGCGAGCCGATCACCCTGCCCGAGGTCGGCTTGTTCGCCGACGGTACGGCGGTGAAGCGCGTGGGCGACCTAACCTTCGACCTTTGCCGCCAGTATGTCGATGCCATGCTGCGGGTCGATACCGACGCCATCTGCGCGGCCATCCGCGACGTGTTCCAGGACACGCGCAGCGTGCCGGAACCCGCCGGCGCGCTGGCACTGGCGGGTCTCAAGCAGTACGTGAACACGCACGGTGCTTCGGCGGACCCGATGGTGGCTATTGTTTCCGGCGCCAACCTCAATTTCGACCGGCTGCGTTTCGTGGCGGAACGTGCCGAAGTGGGTGAGCAGCGGGAAGCGGTGTTCGCCGTCACCATTCCCGAGGAACGCGGCAGCTTTCGGCGTTTCTGCGCAGCGCTGGGCCAACGCAGCATCACCGAATTCAATTACCGCATCGGCAATGCCGCCGAAGCCCATATCTTCGTCGGCGTGCAAACGACCCGGCGCGACGAGCGCGAGACCCTGATCGAGGCGTTTCATGAGCATGGCTTCGACGTGCTCGATCTCACCGACGACGAGCTCGCCAAGCTGCATCTGCGCCATATGATCGGCGGCCGCACGCCGCTGGCGAGCGACGAACTGCTCTATCGCTTCGAGTTTCCTGAACGGCCCGGTGCACTCACGCGCTTCCTCGGCCATATGCACCCGGACTGGAATATCAGCTTGTTCCATTACCGCAACCAGGGCGCTGACTACGGCCGCATCCTGGTCGGGATCCAGGTGCCGCGCAGCGAACGGGCGCTGTTCCAGGCCTTTCTCGATGCGCTGGGGTATCCGTTTCGCGATGAGAGCGAGAATGCGGCGTATCGGTTGTTGTTGCGTGAGTGATGGGTGGTTTATCGCG
>DASXND010000250.1:0-3985 GCA_036495265.1 Dyella sp. | reverse complement strand
TGTCCTGCACCTGGTCGCCCGCAAACGGCTCCACGATCATGCAGTTGCCATCATCCTTGAGCGCCTCGCGTGCATGTCTGGCCGCGCCCACGGGATCGCCCATGTCGTGCAGGCAATCGAAGAAGGCGATCAGGTCGAAATGCCTGCCCGTGTAACCGACAGCATCCGCCACATCGAAGCGCGCATTTCCCACCCCGGCCGCCTTGGCGCGCTCGCGGGCCACGTCGATCGAAGGCGCGTGGTAGTCGTAGCCAATGAACTCGGAGTCGGGAAACGATTGCGCCATCAGGATCGTGCTCGCGCCGTGGCCGCAGCCCACGTCGGCGGCGCGACCGCCCCGGCGCAGCTTGTCCACCACCCCGTCCAGCGCCGGCAGCCACGCGGTGATCAGGTTGGCGTTGTAGCCCGCGCGGAAAAAACGTTCGGTGCCATGGAACAGGCAGGGGTGATGCTCGCCCCATTCCATGCCGCGGCCATTGCGGAAATTGGCCAGCGTGCGCTCCTTGGCGTGGAACATCGCCTCGACGATGGCGTACGCGCCAGGCAGGTCCACCGGGCCGTGGGGGTCGGCCAGGCATAGCGCCTGTTCTTCGCTCAAGCCGTAGGTACCGCTGGCCGCGTCGTACTCCACGTAGCCGCCGGCGGCCTGGTTGCCCAGCCACTCGCGCACGTAGCGCTCGAACGTGCCCGTACGTTGGGCCAGTTCGGCCGGGGTAAGCCGTTCGCCGGCCAGCGCCTTGTAGAAACCGAGTTCGTCGCCGATCTGGATCAGGGTGGCGCTCGTCGCCGCACCCAGGTCGCAGATCGCCTTGCCCAGAAACGCCTGCAGTCGTTGTTCGTCGATCGCCATGGCACAACTCCGCGACACCGCCCACACGACGGTGGAGTAGGATCAAAAGCTCTGCATACGCCACGGCCGGCATGAGCGCCTGTCCCAAACCGGACAGCCCGAAAGCACTAGGTCCCATGGCGGGGAGCCTCTCATGCCACCGAATGCACCATATGTGGACGCCCTCCACACCCCCGCGCCGAGCCGCACGGAAGACCGGCACGATGCCGACGTTTCCGCCGTCCTCCTGGGTCAGCTGCTCGATCAACTGCTGATCGGCGTCATCCTGGCCAATGCGGACTCGCGGCTGCGCTATGCCAACCGCGAAGCGCGCCGCATCCTGGCCCGTCATGATGGTCTGGCGGAGGGTCCTGATGGCCTGAGGGCCAGCACGGCGGCCAGCACGCGCCGGCTGCGCCATACCTTGGCGCTGACCGGCCTGGCGCAGGCAAGCGACGATGGCGCGTCAGCGGCACGTTATTTGGCACTGCCCCGACCCGATCCGTCACAGCGAGCGCCGTTGCTGCTCACCTTCTCGGCCCTGCCCGGATCGCCGGGTCGCACGGCGATCTTCATCGACGTCCCCGAGCACCGTCACCCGGTTTCCCGTGGGGCCATCGCGGAAGTCTTCGGCCTCACGCCGCGCGAGGCTGCCCTGGCCGCCCTGCTGGCGGATGGCCACGAGCTGCGCGATTGCGCCGGCTTGCTGGCCATGGGTGAAGGTACCGCTCGCAACCACCTCAAGCACCTGTTCGAGAAGACCATGAAACACAGCCAGGGAGCGCTGGTGGCGCAGTTGTGCCGTACAGTGGGTCCGTATCGCTAGGGCCCACGCTACCAAGCCACGGCTTTATTGATCGAAGCGTGATTCACGCCCCGGACTCGGTGGCTCTGTAAAGTGCGCTAGGCAATGGATTCTGACCTTCGCTGCCGACACTGGCCTGACCTTGCGCTGACCACCCCGCCCTCTCTTTATTGAGGGAAATGCGCTGCATGGTTAAGCTCCTCACGCTTTTCGGCCTCGTGTGAGGCAGCCACGGGGATCGTTTTGAGCGCCACACAAACCAAGAGTCTGGTTTCATATTCCAAGTACCTCGCGTTGCGCTTGAGCGGTTGCCAGGCGGCGGCGCGTGGCGCAGCGCCTGCCTGGCTGGCAGGTCAAGCCGCGCGCTGCCGTCTGGTGACCGCTCAAGCGCAACCCTACGGGCCGGGTCTGTTTGCCCACAGGGCAGCGTCATCGCTCAGTCGTGTACGGACGTACACTCCCTCGCTCTTCCTTGCCCTGCGCGCAAACAGCTCCCGGCGCGAGGCACTTGGAATATGAAACCAGACTCTACCGACAGCCGGCATCCGCTGCTCGCAGGCATCCTGCTCGCCCTGATCGTTGCGGCCATGAACATCGGCTTGTGGTGGTGGAGCAACCTGCCGCATGGCCCCGAGGACTGGAAAGGTCCGATCGGCGGCTTTGCGCTATCCGCCTTCCAGCGCTACCAGAACCCGCTGAAGAACGATTTCCCCAGCGAGGAAGAGATCGCAGGCGACCTTAAGCTGCTCAGCGGCTATACCCCACGCATCCGCACCTACTCGATGCTGCTGACCCCGCAGGTGTATCGCCTGGCCGAGCAGGAAGGGCTGCAGGTGATGGCCGGCGCCTGGATCGATCGCCGCCTGGACAACAACGAGAAGGAAATCGAGGCGCTGATTGCCCAGTCGCGTCGCTATCCCAACTCAATCAACCGGGTCGTCGTCGGCAACGAGGTGCTGTTCCGCAACGATATTCCGCCCGAACAGCTGATGGCCTATGCCGACCGCGTGCGCGCGGCGGTGCACCAGCCGGTGACCATTGCCGAGCCCTGGCATATCTGGGCCAAGTACCCGGAACTGGCCCAGCACGTCGATTTCATCACGGTGCACCTGTTCCCGTACTGGAACGGTATCAACCGCAGGGACGCCATCAAGGACGCGATGGGCAGCTACAACACGCTGCGCCAGATGTTCCCCGGCAAGCTCGTGGTCATCGGCGAAATCGGCTGGCCGTCGAACGGCGACCGCTTCAAGTATGCCGACCCGTCGGTGTCGAACCAGGCCATCTTCCTGCGCGAATGGTTTAACGCGGCCAAGCGCAACAACGTCGACTACTACGTGATGGAGGCGTTCGACCAGCCCTGGAAGGAGAAGCTCTCCGGCCGTACTGAAGCCTACTGGGGCATGTTCAACGCCGATCGCCAGCTGAAGTTCCCGTTCACCGGCCCGGTGACCGAGGACACCGCCTGGCCGTGGAAGGCGCTGGCGGCGAGCCTGCTCGCCCTGCTGCCGATGATCTGGTTCGCCCGCCACTACAGCCGTTTCAAGCTGATGGGGCGGTTTTTCTTCTGTGCCCTGATTCAGCTGGCCTGCGGCCTGGTGGTGTGGTCGGCGACCCTGCCGTTCAACTTCTACCTGAGCTGGATCGACTGGACCATGCTGGTGCTGCTGTTCCCGGCCCAGATCGCGATCCTCGCCATCCTGCTGATCAACGGCTTCGAGTTCACCGAGGTGCTGTGGCGCCGCGACTGGATTCGCCATGCCGGCCTGCTGCGGCCCGATCCGGTCGAGAAACAGCCGTTCGTGTCGATCCACCTGGCCTGCTACAACGAGCCGCCGGAGATGGTCATCATCACGCTGGACTCGCTGGCGGCGCTGGAATACGAGAATTACGAAGTCCTGGTGATCGACAACAACACCAAGGACCCGGCCGTATGGAAGCCGGTGCAGGACTACTGCGAAAAGCTGGGCAGCAAGTTCCGCTTCTTCCACCTGGAGCCGTGGCCGGGCTATAAGGCCGGCGCGCTGAATTTCGGCCTGAAGGAAACCGACCCGCGCGCCGACGTGGTGGCGGTGATCGACGCCGACTACGAAGTGCGCAAGGACTGGCTGGCCACGCTGACCGGCTACTTCCACAACCCGAAGGTGGCCGTGGTGCAGTGCCCGCAGGCGCACCGCGAGTTCGAGCACAACCGCTTCCGCCGCATGACGGCGTGGGAATACGACGGCTTCTTCCGCATCGGCATGCACCATCGCAACGAGCGCAACGCCATCATCCAGCACGGCACCATGACCATGGTGCGGCGCTCGGCGCTGGAAGGCACCGGCGGCTGGTCGGAATGGACCATCTGC
>DASXND010000249.1:0-10195 GCA_036495265.1 Dyella sp. | reverse complement strand
TGCCACTCGTGAATCTGATAAAGCATGGGGGCGAAACCGGAAGGATCGAAGGGCATCATCTTACCCGGTTTGAGCGCCTCGTGCTGCGCCGCCGCATCGTCTCAAGCCTGCTGAATCAGTTGCTTACGCGCGCCCGCAGAGCAAAAGGATCTCGTCGACGTCAGCCGTGTCATCCAGTCCGGGCCGCCATTGCAGCGATTTCTGGAAATGCAGCCCCCATGGCATGAACACGCGGTTGTACCACCACATCGCACGTTCCCGATGGTGGGTGAGATACCACTGGCCCAAGGCGAGCAAACGGGGCGACGAAGGTTGCATGCCGTAGACCGCGCTGCGCTCGACACGCCAGCCATGCGATGCCAGTCGCTCAGTGATCTCGATGGGTTCGTAGCGGCGGTAGTGGCCGACAAATTCGTCGAAGCCCGTCCAGGCCTCCGGGTGCAGCGGCACCGACAGCAACAGGCGTGCGCCCGGGGCCGCCACCCGTTGCAGTTCACGCAGGGCGGTGCCGTCGTCGACCACGTGTTCCAGAATGTCCAGCGCGCAGATCAGGTCGAAGCTGGCATCCGCGCAGGGCAGGGCGCCGATGACACCACGCATGGTCATCGCCCCGTGGGCGTGAAGAACATCGAGCGCCGACCGGCTCAGGTCGACAAAGCAGGTGCCATCCAGCGGCAGGCGCGGGCGCAGGCCGGGCGCCACCTCGACGCGGCGCGGCGCGGCGGCAGCCAGCTCACGAACCAGCGGCCAGGTATTGAAGCGACTTGGATCGACCAGTCGGGAGCGGCCCCATAGCGACTCATAGAACTCCCGGTTGATGCGGGTCAGGTCGGCGTCGGTACGGGGCGAGAGCGCGAGGTCCTGCATGCCCTCAGTGTTGTCAGTCGAAGCCTGACGTAGACGTGAAGCTCAGCCGATCCGCCGCAGCTCGGTGCGGGCCGCAAGATCATGTACGGCGCGGCGCCGCGGATCGAAGGCCGCCATGGCAAACCACGCAGCCCACCCGATGACGACCGCCCACACGGCGCCACGCGTGCCGATCCAGGGGGCTAGCCCCAGCAACAGCATCGGCAGGGCCGCCACCAGCAGGCGTACCAGGGCCTGCGCCAGCGTCGGGCGGCCGCCGTCGCTGGCCGTAAGGCGGATGCGCCAGGGCCGCATCCCCAGGGTCTGGCCACCGCGCAGCCACGAGACGACGAAGTAAGCCGACACCACGAGCGCCTGCACGGGCTGGTACCACCAGGCGATCTGGGCACGACCGTCCGTACTGATCAGGGTGCCCCCGGTGAGGCGCTGGCAGACATAGCCCACCACCATGATGATCGCGACCACGGCCAACAGGTCGTAGACCAGGGCGACCAGGCGGCGCCACAGCGGACAGGTCGGATCGGCGGAAAGCGTGCTGGAGGTCATCGGAAGCGCGGCCAGTGATGATGAGCGCTTGCACGCGACGTGGCCGGCGGCGAGCATCGCGTCCATGCAGGAAGAAAAACCAAGTATCACCGATGCGGACCGCCGCGGCATCGACGCCTTCATCGAGCGCGTCTGGTCCGAGGATGGTCTGGCCAATCGCACGCTGGAAGCCTATCGCCAGGATCTTGAGGCGCTGGCGCGATGGCTGGCCACGCAGGGACTCGACCTGCGCAGCGCGCAACGCCAGCACCTTTCCGCCTACCACGGCAGCCAACGGGTCGCCGTGCGTTCGCTGGCGCGACGGCAATCGGCGTTCCGCCGCTACTACGCCTTCCTCGCGCGCACCGAGTCAGGCTTCGACGATCCGACCCTGCTCATCGAGCGCCCCAAGACGCCGCGCAGCCTGCCGAAGGCGCTGGCGGAACGCGAAATCGAGGGGCTGCTCGACGCGCCGGACCTCACCAGCACGCTGGGTCTGCGCGACCGCGCCATGCTGGAGCTGATGTATGCCTCGGGCCTGCGTGTGTCCGAACTGGTGGAGCTGCCGCTGGCCTCGCTCAACCTGCGCCAAGGTGTGGTGCGCGTCACCGGCAAGGGAGGCAAGGATCGCCTGGTGCCGATCGGCGAGGTGGCGGCTGAGCGGATCGAGGCCTACCTGCATGGCGCGCGCCCCGCACTGGCACGGGGACGTCAGCCGGTCGCCCTGTTTCTCAGCAATCGTGGCGCAGGCATGACGCGGCAGATGTTCTGGACCCTGGTCAAGCGCTATGCGCTGGTGGCCGGCATCACGCCCAAGCGCATCTCGCCACATGTGTTGCGCCACTCCTTCGCCACGCACTTGCTGAATCACGGCGCGGACCTGCGCGCCCTGCAGATGCTGTTGGGCCACAGCGCGCTGAGTACCACCCAGATCTACACCCTGGTGGCGAAGGAAGGCCTGAAGCGCCTGCACGCGCAGCACCATCCGCGCGGATAAGGCAGGCGGGGTTGTCGCGGGGTGCCAAATGTCCGACGGAACCATTCAGTCGCCTGTGCCAGAATGACGGATTCCCCGCGTTTTCGTCCGCGGAAACGCATGCTTGTGAGGTTCGAGATGTTCAAGAAGTGGTTGCTGGCGCTGTGCGTCAGCGGGTTCGCGCTCAACGCCTGTGCCGCCAGCGACGGCGCCGCCGCGACTCCCGAGGACACCGTGCGCAAGGCCGTGCAGTCGGTGGCGCCAACGATAACCATCGATTCGATCAAGCAGGCCCCATTGCCGGGCTTCTACCAGGTGATTGCAGGTGGCCAGCTGGTTTTTGTCAGCGCCGACGGCAAGTACATGTTGAACGGCGATCTGCTCGATGTGGCCGCCAAGAAGAACGTGACCGACTCTGGCTGGGCCGCGTTCCGCAAGGCCGAGCTGGCCAAGGTGCCCGAGTCCCAGCGCATCGTGTTCGGTCCGGCGAATCCGCGCTACAAGGTCACGGTATTCACCGATGTGAACTGCGGTTACTGCCGTGCGTTGCACGAGCATGCGGCGGCTTTCACCAAGGCGGGCATTGCCTTGGAGTACGTGGCGTGGCCGCGCGATGGTGTGACCGATCCGGCGGGCCGCAACACCCAGATCTACAACGAGATGGTCTCGGTCTGGTGCGCTGCCGACCGCAAGGCGGCCTTTACCGCAGCGAAGGAAGGCAAGACGCCCAAGTCGGCGACCTGCGCCAATCCGGTCAAGGATCAGTTTGAGCTGGGTGTGAAGTTGGGCGTCACGGGAACGCCGACGATCTTCGCGGAAGACGGCACCATGCTCGGCGGCTACGTGACGCCGGAGCAGATGCTGCAGTTGTTGAACAAGGGCAAGGCGGCGGGCGGCTGAGGAGCGGGCTCCGCGCTGATCGTCCTCAAAAGCCCAATCGCCGTTGTAGGAGCGCACCCTGTGCGCGATCACGGCGTTACTGCTACGTAGGTTTTACTCGGGCCATCCCTGGCCCTCGCCCTGCAGGCATGTGCAAACCGGCGTTCCTGCCGGCTTGTCGCGCACAGGGTGCGCTCCTGCGCACGCCTTCCGGGCCCAGGGTGCGCCATCGACGCGGTGCCACGGGCTGCGGATGGCCATGCCGCCCAAAGCCAGAAAACCCCTCCAACCCCGCTCGAATGCTGCGTCGCGGTAGCTTTGACCCGCCTTCGGGTACAATAGGCGTTTTCGCATAGCTCCCGTTCCCCGAATGATCGCACTCGACGGGCAGAGCGCCCTCTCCCCTTTCCGCCTCGAACGCCTGAACGCCCGCCTGGAAGCCATTCATCGTGGCACCCGCGTGCAGTCTTCGTGGTTTGTCTATTTCATCGACGCCGCGGTGATGCCGGAGGGCGAACAGCGCCGGCGTTTGCTGGAGGTGCTTGAGGCCAAGGATGCGGCGCCGGAAACGGCATCGCTCTGGGTTGTGCCGCGACTGGGCACCATCTCGCCCTGGTCAAGCAAGGCCACCGACATCCTGCACGGCGCCGGCTTTGACGTGCATCGCGTCGAGCGCGGCACGGCCTGGCTGGTCGCCGGTTTGCCTGACCCAGGCTCGCCGCAGCACGAAGCCGTGCTGACGGTGCTGCACGATGCGATGACGCAATCGGTGCTGACCAGCCTGCAGGACGCCCAGGGCCTGTTCCTGGCGGGTCAGCCGGGTCCGCTGGTGCATATCGCCCTTGGCGGCGATGCCCGCGCGGCGCTGGCCAAGGCGAATGCCGAACTGGGTCTGGCGCTGGCTGACGACGAGATCGACTACCTCGCCGAGCGCTATGCCGAACTCGGTCGCGATCCGACCGACGCCGAGCTCTTCATGTTCGCCCAGGCTAACTCCGAGCATTGCCGCCACAAGGTGTTCAACGCGAGTTGGACGCTGGACGGCAACGAACAGGAAAAGAGCCTGTTCGGCATGATCAAGAACACCCATCAGCATTCGCCGGCGCATACCTTGTCCGCCTATAAGGACAATGCGGCGGTGATCGAAGGCTACGAGGGCATGCGCTTCTTCGCCGATAAGGACGGCGTGTGGCGCGCCCACCAGGAGCGCGTCGATTACGCGATCAAGGTGGAGACGCATAACCATCCGACTGCGATCGCGCCGTGGCCCGGCGCGGCTACCGGTGCGGGCGGCGAGATCCGCGACGAAGGTGCCACCGGTCGTGGTGCCAAGCCCAAGGCCGGCCTCACCGGCTTCTCGGTGTCGGATCTGCGCATCCCAGGCACGCCGCGACCGTGGGAAGTGGATCGCCCGCTGCCGCCGCACATGGCCACTGCATTCGAGATCATGCGCGATGGCCCGTTGGGTGCGGCCGCGTTCAACAACGAATTCGGCCGTCCCTGTCTGGGCGGCTATTTCCGTACCTACGAGCACGAGACCGGTGAAGCCGGCGTCCGCCGGGGCTACGACAAGCCGATCATGCTCGCCGGCGGCCTGGCCAATATCCGCAGCAGCGACGTGCAGAAGCGCGACGTGCAGCCGGGCAACAAGGTGATCGTGCTGGGTGGCCCGGCCATGTTGATTGGCCTGGGCGGCGGTGCCGCCTCGTCGGTGGCCTCGGGCACCTCGAGCAAGGAACTGGATTTCGCCTCGGTGCAGCGTGACAACGCCGAGATGGAGCGCCGCTGCCAGGAAGTCATCGACGCGTGCTGGCGCCGCGGCGACAAGAATCCCATCGTCAGCGTTCACGACGTGGGCGCGGGCGGCTTGTCCAATGCCATCCCCGAGTTGCTCAACGACGCTGGCGTGGGTGGTCGCATCGATCTTTCCCGCCTGCCGTGCGATGACCCGTCGTTGTCGCCGATGCAGGTATGGAGCAACGAGTCGCAGGAACGCTACGTACTGGCGATCGGTGCCGAGGATCTGGCCGAATTCGAAGCCTACTGCGCACGCGAGCGCTGCCCGTATGCGGTGGTGGGCGACGCCACCGCCGAGCGTCAGCTGGTGCTGCATGATCCGCGCACCGACACCCTGGTGATCGACCTGCCGATGGATGTGCTGTTCGGCAAGCCGCCGCGTATGCATCGCGATGCCACCCGCCTGAAACCCCGCGTCGACCTGGTGCCGGATCTCACCGGCATCGGCATGGACGAGGCGCTGCTGCGCGTCCTGCGCCTGCCCACCGTGGGCAGCAAGAGCTTTCTTATCACCATTGGCGACCGTACCGTGGGTGGCCTCAACCACCGCGACCCGATGGTCGGTCCGTGGCAAGTACCGGTCGCCGATGCCGCCGTCACCATCACCGATTTCGACGGCTATACCGGCGAAGCGATGGCGATGGCCGAGCGTGCGCCGGTGGCCTTGCTCAACAGTGCCGATGCGGCCCGCCTCGCGGTCGGCGAAGCCATCACCAATCTGGCTGCCGCACCCATCGCTGCGCTCAGCGAAGTGCGCCTGTCGGCGAACTGGATGGCGGCGGTGAACTATCCGGGTGAAGACGCGGCACTGTTCGACGCCGTGAAGGCTGTCGGCATGGAGCTGTGCCCGGAGTTGGATATCTCCATCCCGGTCGGCAAGGACTCGCTGTCCATGCAGACCGTGTGGCAGGACGGCGACCAGCCGCAGCGCACGGTATCCCCGGTGTCGCTGGTGATCACCGCCTTCGCGCGCGTGACCGACGTGCGCCGCACGCTGACGCCGCAACTTCGCCTGGACCGTGGCGATTCCGAGCTGTGGCTGCTCGACCTCGGTGCCTGCCGCGACCGCCTGGGCAGCTCCGCGCTCACCCAGGTCTTCAACCGTGGTGGCGGCGTGCCGCCGGATCTGGATGACGCGAAGCGCCTCAAGGCACTGTTCGAGCTGATCCAGGAAGCGAACGCGAGTGGGCTGCTGCTGGCCTATCACGACCGCTCCGACGGCGGCGTCATCGTGACCTTGCTGGAAATGGCCTTCGCAGGTCGTTGCGGCCTCGAGATCCACCTCGACGGTTGGGCCGAAGCCACGCTGCGCGCGCTGTTCAACGAAGAGCTTGGCGCGGTGGTGCAGGTGGCGTCGGCCAATCGCGAGGCGTTCGAGGCGCTGCTGGTCAAGCACGGCCTCACCGGCATGGCTTATCGCATTGGCCGTCCGAAGGAAAAGCTTGGCATCAAGCTGTTCCACAACGGCGATACCCTGTTCAAGTGGAATTGGACCACGCTGTTCGAAGCGTGGAACGAGACCAGCTACGCCATGCAGCGCCTGCGCGACAACCCGATGACGGCCGATGCCGAGCGCGAGTGGCGCCTTGACGATGCCGACCCGGGCATCACCCCCAAGCTCAGCTTCGATCCGGCTGATGACATCGCCGCGCCATATATCGCAAAGGGTATCGCCAAGGGTGCGAAACCGCGCGTTGCGGTGCTACGCGAGCAGGGCGTCAACGGCCAGGTGGAAATGGCCGCCGCGTTTACGCGCGCCGGCTTCGAGGCGGTTGACGTGCATATGTCCGACCTCGCCAGCGGCCGTATCAAGCTGGCCGACTTCCGCGGCTTCGCCGCCTGCGGTGGCTTCTCCTACGGTGACGTGCTGGGCGCCGGTCGTGGCTGGGCCACGTCGATTCTGTACAACGACTTCCTGCGCGCCGAGTTCAGTGCCTTCTTCGCCGACAACACGCGCTTCGCGCTGGGCGTCTGCAATGGCTGCCAGATGATGAGCCAGCTCAAGGACATCATTCCGGGCGCACAGCATTGGCCGAAGTTCCTGCGCAATACGTCGGAGCAGTACGAGGCACGCCTGGCCACGATCGAGGTGCTCGATTCGCCGAGCATCTTCTTCAAGGGCATGGCCGGTTCGCGTATCCCGGTGGCGGTGGCGCATGGCGAGGGGCGCGTGAGCTTCCCGCAGGCGTGCAGCCCGTCCAAGTCGGGCGGCGCGCTGCGCTATGTCGACAACCGCGGCCGACCGACCGAAGACTATCCGCTGAATCCGAACGGTTCGCCGGGCGGTCTCACCGGCTTCACCGCCGCGGACGGTCGCGTGACGATCCTGATGCCGCACCCCGAGCGCGTGCACCGCTCGGTGCAGATGAGCTGGCATCCGGAGAAGTGGGGTGAGGATTCGCCGTGGATGCGCATGTTCCGCAACGCACGGGTGTGGTGCGGCTGATGGTTCGGGGCCACGCTGGGAGCCCGTTCCGGTTCTCGGCGTGGCTTGCACGGTTCGCGCGGGCATAACGTGACTTCCCTGGTGGCGCGCTGGCTCCTACGAGTGCTGCCGGCGGTGGCGTGGACCTGTCTGGTGGGGTTGCTGCCCTGGTGGACGGGTTTGCCGTTGCTCTTGCTACTGGCCCTGGGCGCCGTCGTCTTTGCGCGACGCATCGTGCATTACGCAGCGCTTTGTCGTCGCGGTTTGCGTTGGGGCTTGCCGGGCTTGCTGTTTGCGATTCAACGGGCGCTGGGTGGCGACCTGGTGGCCTGGGGCGCTGCCTTGCTGGGAGCGCTGGTGGGCTTTTCGCTGGTGGCGCTGATGGAGTCACTGCTGGATAGGCGTGTGCGGCGATTGCCGTATGCTTCGCCTTCACCGAATTGGCAGGAGATGGCGCTGGCGCCAATCGGGCCGCCGACGCATTTCATCGAGTTGTCGCGCGCAGCATGGTGCGAGGCAAGTGACGAATTGACCGATCCTCGCGGGGACCGCGTGCACTACGAAACCCATAGGAGTGATCAAGGACGCTACGTGTTCGCGAAGGGGCGGGTGATCGACCAGGTGAGTCCACGTTGCTGTTTCGGCCCGGGCGGACGCTGGTTCGTGGCCAGCCTGCCTGAAGGGCGGGGCGACCTCTTGTGGGATCGTCAGGCCGATCGCCTGCACCGTCTGCCGGGGTGGGAGTTATGCGGCTGGCAAGGCGAGCAACCCTGGCTGGCGCAAAGCCCCGACGGCGTGCCGACGTCGCTGCACGAGGTGCTGGGGCAGGGGCACATTTCCTAGCTACGTAGCGCTACGCTTCCGCCACCTTTCTTCACGCCTCGACACGCAAGTCCTCGCGCATACTTGGATCCAGTGAACACTACCGCCCAAACATCCTTGTCCTCGGTATTGCCGGTCAGCGTGATCGTGGTCGCGGCCGACAGCGGCCCATCGTTGCGCGAGTGCGCGCGCCGCGTGCTCGCCTGCGACGTGCCGCTGGAATTCATCCTGGTCGACAATGCCTCGGGCGATGGTGTGCCCCAGGCCATCGCGCGCGCCTACGAGAGCGACGCGCGTCTGCACATGGTCTACAACCACGCCAACCTGGGCTTTGGACCGGCCGTGAATCGCGGCGTGGCGCAGGCCCATGGCAAGTCGGTGCTGGTGCTCAATCCGGATTGCCTGATCGACACCGATACGTTGCGGCGCCTGCTGGAGATGCTTGCCGCGCATCCGCGTGCCGGCGTGATTGGCGCCGTCGTGTGCGACGAGCACGGCGTCGCCGACCCCGCCTCGTATCGTCGCGATCCCTTGTTGAGTCGCGCCTTGAATACGCTGTTCAAGCGCGCTGGCGGAGGCGTCAACATCGAAGGTCCGATACCGCATGAACTGGTCGAAGTGGAGGCGGTATCGGGGGCGCTGATGCTGTTGCCGCATCGTGTCTTCGACTATCTCGCCGGTTTCGACGAAGACTATTTCTTGCATTGCGAAGACCTGGACCTGTGCCGCCGCGCGCGTGATGCCGGTTACCGCGTGATGCTGGCAGGTGACGTGCGCGTGCTGCACGGCAAGGGCAGTTCGAGCCGGCATCGTCCCGTGTTCGTCAGTCGACACAAGCATCGCGGCATGTGGCGCTGGTTCCGCAAGTTCGATCCGGCCGCGCGCAAGCCGTGGCTTTCGGCGCTGGTGTGGCTCGGCATCTGGACGCACTTCCTGCTGTTGATCCCCGGGCAGTGGCTTCGACTGCTGCGGCGCAACTCCGCCAGCGGGCATGCCGACGCATGAGCGCTTTGTCGTCGCGTACGGCGATGCTCGCAACGGTCGGGCTGATTGCCGTCACCGCCGTGTGGGGCTCCACCTTTTTCCTGATCAAGGATCTGGTCGCGCGCATGCCGGTGGCCGACTTCCTGGCCGTGCGCTTCCTCATCGCTGCGCTCACCATGCTGGTGTTCTTCCACCGGCCATTGCTGCGCTTGAGCCGGCGCGAATGGGGGCAGGGGCTCGCGCTTGGTGCGATTTTTGGCATCGCGCAGTTGCTGCAGACGTCCGGCCTGGAGCACACCTCGGCGAGCATCAGCGGCTTCGTCACCGGTATGTACGTGGTGTTTACGCCGCTGCTCGGCACCGTGTTGTTGCGCCAGCGCCTGCCGCCCATCACGTGGATTGCGGTGTTGCTTTCGGTGGGTGGCCTGGGCCTGCTCGCCTTGCATGGCCTGAGCATCAGCTACGGCGTGTGGCTCACGCTGGCCTCGGCGGCCCTGTATGGCTTGCACATCGTGGGGCTGGGCGCGTGGTCACGCGCGGGGAGCGCCTTCGCGCTATCCACCGTGCAGGTGATCGTGATTGCAGCCGTCTGTTTGCTCGCGACCTTGCCGGCCGGTCCCGGCTTGCCGCCTGATCGTGGTGCCTGGATAGCCGTCGTCTACATGGCCCTGGCAGCCGGTGCGGGCGCCATGTTGGTGCAGACCTGGGCCCAGGCGCATCTGTCACCGACGCGGGCGGCGATCGTGATGACCTTGGAGCCAGTATTCGCCGCGGCGTTTGCGGTGAGCTTTGGTCATGACACGCTGACCTGGCGCATGCTGGCCGGCGGTGTGTTGGTGCTGGCGGCGATGTATCTGGTGGAACTGGTGCCGCGGGGTGGGGTCGCCTTGCAGGCGGAAGGGTTGCATCACGAGGTGTGA
>DASXND010000248.1:0-3666 GCA_036495265.1 Dyella sp. | reverse complement strand
CAGCGGCAACCTCTTCGTGACACCTTGGTGGTACCGCACTGAATTCACGCTGCCGAAGAACCTGACGGGCAGGCATACCCTGCTGCGCACCAACGGCATCATCGCGAGCGCTGATCTGTGGGTAAACGGGCATCTGGTCGCCGACCATGCCGAGGTCGCCGGCGCCTATCCGGTGCACGGCTTCGACGTGACGCGCTGGGTGCACCCGGGTAGCAATATCCTCGCCATGCAAGTGCAACCGGGGGATCCAAGACAGAGCCTGTCGATCGGTTGGGTGGACTGGAATCCCACGCCCCCCGACAACAATATGGGCCCATGGCGCGGCGTGGACATCGTGCAGACCGGACCGGTCGCGTTGAGCTTCCCACAGGTCCGTTCGACGTTGTCGCTGCCCGATCTCGCGCGCGCCGCGCTGACCGTGAAAGTCACCGCGAAGAACCTCGACACGACGGCGCATGACGCGACCATCAGCGGCACCGTGGCAGGCGTTGGCATACAACAGACCGTCCACCTCGCGCCTGGACAGACACAGGTGGTTTCTTTCTCACCCCAGACAACACCGGGCCTGGCTTTGGATCACCCGAAGATCTGGTGGCCCGTCGGCATGGGCGAACATCCGCTATACCAGCTCGAGATGAGCGCTGCCGTCGGTGGCGCGACCAGCGACCGGGCCACGGCGACGTTTGGCATACGCAGCGTCAGTTCGAGCCTGACCAAGCAGGGTTACCGCCAGTTCTTCATCAACGGGAAACCCGTGCTGATCCGCGGCGGCGGCTGGGCGCCAGACATGTTCCTGCGCGACGACCCCGCGCGCATGGAGGCGGAATTCAGCTATGTCGTCAACCTCGGCCTCAACGCCATCCGCAGTGAGGGCAAGCTGGAGAACCAGCGTTTCTACGACCTCGCCGACCGCAACGGCATTCTGGTACTGGCGGGCTGGGAGTGTTGCGACAAATGGGAGTCGGCGGCGAAGACGGGCGGCTCGCCCTGGAGTGCTGCCGACCTGAAAGTCGCGGAAGACTCCATGGCCAGCGAAGCACGCCTGCTGCGCAATCATCCATCGGTGATCGGTTTCTACATCGGCAGCGACAACGCACCGCCGCCGCCCATCGCAAAGATGTATGCCGATACGCTTCGCGCTGAAGACTGGTCCTTGCCCATCATCTCGGCAGCCGTCGACCAGGCGACCGCTGAGGCCGGTCCATCCGGCATGAAGATGGCCGGCCCGTACGACTGGATACCGCCCGCCTATTGGTACGCCGACAAGCTGGGCGGCGCGTTCGGTTTCGATTCGGAGGTCAGTGCGGGCGCCGATATCCCGCGGCTGGAAGACCTGCAGCGCATGCTGTCGCCGCAAGAACAGGAGGCGCTATGGAAGTACCCGGAGGCGAGGCAATACCACGCCTCCGCGGACTGGTCGACCTTCGCCGTGCTGACGCCGTTCGACAAGGCGTTGACCCAGCGCTACGGCGCGCCCACGAGTCTTGCCGATTATGTCGCCAAGGCCCAGCTCGACAATTACGACAACGTGCGCGCGCAGTTCGAGGCGTTCAACGCGCACATGGATGCGGCCAAGCCGGCGACCGGCGTCATCTACTGGATGCTCAACAACGCGTGGCCCTCGTTGCACTGGCATCTGTACGACTACTTCATGAATCCCGCCGGTGCCTATTTCGGTGCCAAGAAAGCCAACGAGCTGGTGCACATCCAGTATTCGTACGACTCCAACGGCATCGTGCTGGTCAACCATGGGCTTGACGATGTCCATGGCCTGCAAGCGGACATCCGCGTGCGCAATCTGGACGGCAGCGTGCGTTACGAGAAGCGCCTTCAAAACATTGACGTTGTGGGGAACCACACGCAGCCACTGGCAACACTGCCGAGCATCGCCGGCCTGTCGCCCGCCTACTTCATCGAGCTCGATCTTGTCGCTTCCGATGGCAAGCCGGTCAGCCGCAACGTCTACTGGCTGTCCACGCGCAAGGACGTGCTCGACTGGGCGGGCTCGACCTGGTATCTCACGCCGCTGAAACAATATGCCGACCTGACCGCGCTGCAGTCCTTGCCGGCCGCGACGAGCGAGGTCCACGCAACGACACGGCGTGAGGGAAACGAAGCGGTCACCGCGGTCACGCTGTCGGTGCCTGCATCGTCCAAGACCGTGGCGCTGTTCCAGCATGTGTCGATCAGGCGAGGTGCGCACGGCGACCTTGCGCTGCCGATACGCTGGAATGACAATGACGTCACGCTTTGGCCCGGTGAGTCGATGGTCCTGACCGCGCGATACGCATCGCAGGGAACGGCCGCTCCTGTCGTCGAAGTGAGTGGGTGGAACGTTCCAGTCCAAAGCGTTCCGGCTGCCGCCGGTCAGGGAACAGATCATTGAAGACGCAAAGGCTTCCATGTCGCGCGTGACCATCAACGATGTCGCCCATGCCTCGGACACCTCGAAGAAGACCGTATCGCGCGTGCTGAACAACGAGCCGAACGTGCGCGACTCGGTGCGCGAACGCGTGCTCGCGGCTGTTGCGAAACTCAACTACCGGCCGCTCACCTCGGCGCGCAGCCTGGCGACGAACCGCTCTTTCATGATCGGCCTGCTCTACGACAACCTCTCGCCGAGCTACATCATGGAAGTCCAGGCTGGCGTGCTGGAAGCCTGCGAGGCGAAGCAATACAGCATGATGGTGCAGCCGCTGGTCTCGACGGCACCGGACTTCGTCGAGCGCGTCGAGAGCATCCTCTCGCGGCACCAGCCGGATGGGCTGATTCTTACGCCCCCCATCACCGACCATCCGAAGCTGCTCGACTACCTGCGCCAGAGCGAACTTCCGTTTGCCTCGATCGCGCCACGCCAACCCAAGGGCTGCATCGGCGTGATGCTGCGTGAACGCGAAGCCGCTGCGGCGATGGTGGAGCACCTTGTCTCGCTGGGCCACCGCCGCATCGCCCACATCCTTGGCGACCCAAAGCACGGCGCAGGCATCTGGCGCCTAGCGGGTTACCGCGACGGCTTGAAGCGCGCGGGGCTGAAGGAAAACCCTGCGTACATGGTCCAGGGACAGTTTTCCTTCGAGTCTGGCGTGGCCGCGGCCCGCCGGTTGCTCGCGCTAAAGCATCGGCCCACCGCCATTTTCGCGGCCGACGACGACATGGCGGTCGGCGCGATCTGGGCCGCTGCGGAGGCCGGGGTGTCGGTTCCCGGCGATATGTCTATTTGCGGCTTCGACGACACCACCATCGCGACGCAGGTGTGGCCACCGTTGACCACCGTCCATCAACCCGTGCGTGAAATGGGCAAACGTGCCACCGAGGAGCTGCTGCTTCGCGTGCTGGGCAAGGGAGACGCTCGCATGGTCGAAGTCGCCTACGAAATGCGCATGCGCGCATCGACGGCATCCGCGCCCTGAGTCGGGCATCATCTTGCAGTCCACGCCACTGATCGAGAGGAACACCGACATGCCTGCCACGCCCGACGTCAGCAACCCGCCGCGGAAGTTCCATTTCATCTCCGGGCTGCCACGCTCCGGCACCACGCTACTGGCCGCCATCCTCAACCAGAATCCGCGTTTCCGCGCAGGCATGACCAGCCCGCTTGCTGACATCATGGGCGTGGTGATCGCGGAAGCGAGCAGCAAGAACGATTTTTCGTTCGATGTCTCCGAC
>DASXND010000247.1:0-6417 GCA_036495265.1 Dyella sp. | reverse complement strand
GTTGCCATGGTCGCGACTGAAGTCGCTCCCACCGAAAGGGCGGCTATTTCGAGGTCCTAGCCGGCGTCCATCGTTCAAGCAAGCCTTGTTGGCGGCACCGGTGTTCCAGGCCGATGCCGCCGTACGGGCGATCAGCCCGGTCCGTCCTTGGGAGGGGTGGTTGGCAGTTTCAGCGAGGCGCGCAACTCTGTTTGTGCCGCCTCGTAGTCTGCTCGCCAATCCGGGTCATGCAGCAGCTCGGCACCGATCACGGTGCCTGCCAGTCGACCGGCTTCGACATCACTGGGGTAGTGCACACCCATGACCACGCGGTGCAGGCCATACAGATCAGCGCGGGCAAAAATCTCCGCACGCTTCTCCGGCACCATGTTGGACAGCAACACGGCTTCGCTATAGCCCAAGGTCGCGTGGCCGCTTGGGTAGCCCCAGTCGTCCGCCTTCTCTTGTGCCAATGGCTTCACCTGCGCCGATATCACAGGCGGACGCGGATGGTGCCAGTAGTTCTTCACCGGCTTGAGCGTGGCCTTGTCGTATTTGGCCAGCCGAACGAAGAATGTCGCCGTATGCGGCAGCTTCGCCGCGTCGAAGCCGCTGCCGAACACGTCGGCGAAACGGAACACCGAATGTTCGTTGTCCGCACGAGCGGCGGCTTCGTCCGCTGGCGTGCGGTTCGCTTGCACGCCAAGCACCGTCTGCAGTTCATGCTGCTCCGCCAGCGAGCCAGCCGCAGGCGGTGGTGGCAGTACCGCCACCAGGTCCAGGGTGGGACCGCCGCTGCCCAAGGCAGCGGCGGGGAGGGCCAGCGACAGTGCCAGCCCGAGCATCGTCATGCGCATCATCGTCAGAACTTCGCCGAGAACGTGACCATGTAGCTGCGTTCCGGGATGGTGAAGTACAGCGGTGTACCGAGCTGCGCGGTGTAGCCGGCCAACGCATTGATGCTTTTGTTGTCGAACAGGTTGGAAACCTGCAGCCCAACGCGGATTTCCTTCAGGTCGGCCATGTCCGTAAACGCATAGTTGGCAGCGAAATTGGTGATGGCGTAACCGCCCAACGGCTGGGTCTGTCCGGTGTCGCCATAGCGGTAGCCGACGAACTTGTCGATCAACGACAAGTACAGCGGGCCCTGGTTGTAGATCACGCCAAGCGCGGCGGTCTTGCTCGGCGCATTGGGCAGCCACTGGTTGGTGCTGTTGTCGGTGGCACGGTTCAGCGAGCCGTTTGCGTAAACGCTGAAGCCGGCGCCGAGCAGATAGCTGCCTTCCATCTCGAAGCCCTTGTAGACGGCGCCACCCCCATTGAAGAAGGTAGTGATACCACCGACCTTGCGACTCTCGATCTTGTTATTGAAGTTGATGTAGTAGACATCGGCCGACAAGGTCAGGCGGTCGTCGTTCCAGTTGGTGCCGAGCTGGCGGTTGATCGTCTGCTGCGGCTGGAGGCCGCCACTTTCCTGCGGCGCCGTGGTGTAGAAGGTATTGAGGTTGGGTGCCAGGAAGCCCTTGGCCCATTGGACGTAAGCCGTCCAGTTCGAGGTGAACTGCCAGTGCAGCGCCGCCGAGGGCAGGACCTTGGTCCAGTCCTTGGAGTAGTTCAGCGGATCAAGCGTCTTCTGGTTCACCGTGGCATCGATGGTGCGCTTGAAGTCGACATACTTCACGCCGCCGACCAGGTAGCCCGCGTCGGTGATGTTCCACTGGTATTCCAGGTAGGGCTGGAAGGTTTTCAGCGTGTCGGTCATGTTGCGGTCGACCGCGGCCGAAGCCGGCACCGCATTGGGCGCGCCGTTCAGCGTGGCATCCACTTCATTCAGCCAGCGCAGGTTGTCCTGGTCGTCGTACCAGAAGCCGGTGTGAATCTCGCCCGGGCCCAGGTCCTTGGTCAGGCGGAAAATATCGCCCCAGGAGCGGTACCAGTTGCGCATGCGCTGGCCCGGCACGTTGTCCGGCCCGTAGACCGTGCCATTCGGCGTCTCGCCGTTGGGGTCTTCACCGTTGTAGCCGAAGTGGTTGTACGCGAGGGTATAAACCTTGTTGTCGATGGTCCAGCCAGCGAACTCGGAGTGCAGACCCAGATAGCCCAGGTAGGTGCTGATATCGTCCTTGTTGTAGCGGTAGTAGTTCTGGCTCGTCGGATCATCGCTGAGTGCGTAGTTCCGGCCGTGCTGCTGAATCTGCGCCGCCGTGGCGCCGAACGGCACGTACTGGGTGAGGTTGTTGTACATGCCGCCGAACGTCAGCGTGGTGTTCTCGCCGAGGGGTTGCTCGACTTTCGCGAACACGGTCTGTCGGCGCTGGCCGGCGTAGGTGAGGTAACCGTCCGAGTCGCTGTTCTGCACATTGATCACGGCCGTGGTGCCGCCGGTCTGGTCGATGCGTCCCGTATTGAACGTCGCGCCTTGCACCTCGGTGCTCCAGCTGCCGAAGCTGAGGTAGGGCTCGATACTGAAATGATCCGACGGCGTCAGCGTGTTGACCCCGACCGTGCCGCCAAAGGTGGCGTTGCCCAGGGTGCTGGCCGTGCCCGGACCGCGATCGATCACGATGCTGCCGGTGGTCTCGTTGGTGATGTACGAGGTGGAGTGATGCGTAAAGTCGTTCGGATCACCCCAGGGAATACCGTCAAAGGTGACGTTGTATTCGCCGTCCTGGAAGCCGCGCATGGAGACAACAGGAGCCTCCATCAGGCCCGGGCCGTTCGGCGCCACGGTGGAGACGCTGGGCGAGATCGAGATGGCATCGGTGTAGTCGCCGGTCGGCGGCACATTCTTCCGCAGAAAGAGACTGCTGATGGTCGTCTGCGGCTGCGTGGCGATGGCCGAGCCCTGGGTCGGCGCGATATTGCCGATGGTGTCGGTGCCAGTGACCTGGACGGCATCAAGGCTCTTGGCCGTTGCCGACGAGGCGCTGTTGTCAGTCGTGGTGGTGTCGCCGGCCCAGACGGGAGATGCGAGAGCCGCGGCCAAGCAAAGAGCAATAGTCGTCCGAGAGCGCAAATGAAGCGCCGAAGTCTGCCGTGTCATGGGGTGCCCGTTGGAGTGTTATTGAGGTGTGAAGCAGAGCGCAACCGTAGAGGGGCTAGATGACAATTTGGCAACGGAATGATTATCGGAAGGTTAGTTGAATAATCGAAATATAATGCGCTAAGACAATACTAAGATTGGTGTAGCTAATTGCCATGAGCTAATTATAAGAAAGCCCTAAGTCTGGTAATAAATGCTCATTATTGGACTAATGATCGAGGCTGTTTTCGTGGGTCAGTTCATGTCGTCATCCACGCTCATCGGGAACAGCGCAGGCGTGGCTCGCGCTGACTTTGCGGCTCCTGGCGCGTCGATGTCCTATCATTCAAGGCATGTCACGCAGCGATATGTACGACGCCCCGGGCCTGTTCGCCGAGTCCGATGATCTGAAGCCCCTGGCCGAACGCATGCGCCCGCGCACGCTCGACGAAATCGTTGGCCAGCAACGTGTTCTTGCCCCCGGCAAGGCGCTGCGGCGCGCGCTGGAAGCCGGCCACGTGCACTCGATGGTGTTGTGGGGGCCGCCTGGTTGCGGCAAGACCACGATCGCGCTGCTGGTGGCGCGCTATGCGGATGCGGATTTCCGCGCCATCTCCGCCGTGCTGTCGGGCCTGCCCGATGTGCGCAAGGCGCTGGCCGAAGCAGAGGCCAATTTCGCCCAGGGGCGCCGCACCGTGCTGTTCGTCGACGAGGTGCACCGCTTCAACAAGGCGCAGCAGGATGCGTTCCTGCCGCATATCGAACGCGGCGTCATCATCTTCATCGGCGCCACGACCGAGAACCCGTCGTTCGAGCTGAATTCCGCACTGCTTTCGCGCTGCCGCGTGCATGTGCTGGAAGCCGTAACGATCGATGACATCGTCATCGCGCTCAAACGCTCATTGTCCGATCACGAGCGCGGTCTCGGCGAGATGGCGCTGGAGGTTTCCGACGAGTCGCTGCGCATGATTGCGCACGCTGCGGATGGCGATGTGCGCCGTGGCCTGACGCTGTTGGAGATCGCCGCCGAGCTGGCCGAAAACCACCACATCGACGACACCACGCTGACCCAGGTGCTGGCCGATCGCACGCGCCGCTTCGACAAAGGCGGCGAGCAGTTCTACGACCAGATCTCGGCGCTGCATAAATCCATACGCTCATCGGATCCCGACGCGGCCGTGTACTGGCTATGCCGCATGCTGGATGGCGGCGTGGATCCGCTTTATCTCGCCCGCCGCATGACCCGCATGGCCGTGGAAGACGTCGGCCTGGCCGAGCCGCGCGCCTGGCGCATGGCGCTGGATGCCTGGGACACCTACGAACGCCTGGGCAGCCCGGAAGGCGAGCTGGGGCTGGCGCAACTCGCCATCTGGCTGGCCATCGCACCCAAGAGCAATGCCGCGTACAAGGCCTATAACCAGGCCCGTGCCCTGATCCGCGAAACCGGCACGCTCGACGTGCCCATGCATTTGCGCAATGCGCCGACCAAGCTGATGAAGGGCCTCGGCTATGGCACCGGCTACCAGTACGACCATGATGCCGAAGGCGGTGTGGCGCTTGATCAGCAATGCCTGCCGGACCAGCTCGATGGCACCGTGTTCTATGAGCCTGTGGAGCGAGGCTTGGAATTGAAGCTGCGCGAGAAGCTGTTGAGTTTGCGCGAGGCGAGGCGTCAGGCCCGCACAAAATGACGCTCAGCAACGGTTCGAGCTCTTTTTTTGCTCGTCATTCCAGCGGCTCTCAACAGCCGAAGGGCTGGTCAAGCTGGAATCCAGCGCCTCTGCTTTGCTTGGGCCCGGAAGGCACTGGATCCCAGCATTCGCTGGGATGACGATTCGGTGGGTCCATCCTTTGCCTTAGACGGGCCATGGTTCTGTAATTGATGGACGAACCCCAACGATTCACCCGAGGTATGCAATGTCTATCGTCTGGTATTTCGACTTCATCTCCCCGTTCGCCTGGCTCCAATGGCCCAAGGTGAAGGCACTCGCCTCCACGCACGAAGTGACGTTGCGCCCCATCCTGTTCGCCGGCGTACTCGATCGCCGCGGCCAGAAAGGCCCGGCGGAAATTCCGTTCAAGCGCGAATTCACCTATCGCCACGCCCTGTGGCGTGCCCGGCAAGCCGGTCAACCGCTGCGCTTTCCACCCGCCCATCCGTTCAATCCGCTGACCTCGCTGCGGCTATGCATTGCCGCCGGCAGCACCGTGGAAGCAACCGACGCGATCTTCGACTGGATCTGGGGGCAGGGCCACGCGGGCGATAGCGTGGAAGCCCTGGCACCGGTGGCGGCGCGCCTAGGCATCGCCGATCCCGCGGCGGCTATCGCCGACCCTGCGGTCAAGGCGCAACTCAAGGCGAATTTCGATGCCGCCATGGAAGACGGCGTATTTGGCGTTCCCACACTCTCGCTGGACGGCCGTCTGTTCTGGGGTGACGACGCCCACGATTTCGCACTCGCCTGCTTGCACGATCCCGCGCTTTGGGACGAGCCCGAGATGCAGCGCGTGGCGAACTTGCCGATT
This sequence comes from Dyella sp., assembly GCA_036495265.1. Lineage (GTDB taxonomy): Bacteria > Pseudomonadota > Gammaproteobacteria > Xanthomonadales > Rhodanobacteraceae > Dyella. Next base: position 890 of record DASXND010000247.1, on the reverse strand, counting down.
GGCGTAGCGCGCTCCACCTGAGCGCACAGCGCCCTTCCAAAGCTGGGCAGGCCCGAGCTGCCTTGCTGCGACACAGCTTGCGGCTGTTCGCACTAGGGGCATAGATTCGGCGCACCGAAGGTTTCGTGGGGACCGGATCATGCGTGTACTCGTAGCAGCACTGATGGGCGGCATCGTGATGTTTCTATGGGGTGCCATCGCGCATATGGCGCTGGGCCTGGGTGAGCCCGGCCTGCACCAGCCGGTGAACGAGGATGTGGTGCTCAGCACCTTGCACGAGGGGCTGGGTAACACGCCCGGCGTGTATATCCTGCCGTCGGTCGACCCTTCCAAGATGGGCGATAAGGCCGCCATGGCGGCGTATTCCGCCAAGTCCCAGGCGTCGCCTTATGCATGGGTGGTCTATATGCCGCAGGGCGAAGACCTCTCCAATATGAGCCGGCAACTGCCGCGGCAGTGGGCCTCGGACACCTTGGCAGCGCTCGCGCTGGCCTTTGTGATGGCCCTGGCACCATTCGGCTTTATAAAGCGCCTGTATATCGCGCTGGCCGCCGCCGTCTTCGCCTGGCTTAGCGAACTGGTGCCGTATTGGACCTGGTATCGCTTTCCCTTCCCGTTGGCCAGTGCGGCCCTGGTGGAGCAGGTGATCGGTTGGCTGCTGGCCGGTGCGGTAATGGCTTGGTGGCTGGGGCGTCGGCGGAAGACTTTCTAGAGTGACCTGGCGGTTCCGGGCAGCAATTAGCTCGACATGAAATAGTCCGTCATCCCAGCTTTCGCTGGGATGACCCTGAGGGGTGGCAAGTGGCTGGCCCGTCACCTGGGGCGGTCCATTGCCCCACCCAAACCCCCAACATTGCGGCCATCCCAACCTCACGGCGATAATCCCAGGT
>DASXND010000246.1:0-4379 GCA_036495265.1 Dyella sp. | reverse complement strand
TGAGACCCGATCGGCATGGCCGGCCAGTTCGATGTTGCCGCTGACACTGTCCACTTCGGCGGAGGGCGTGCGGGCATTCACGCGCGCCTTGCCGCTGACGGCGTTGATCTTGATCTTGCCGCCGTCGATGCCGTCGATGCTGATCGGCGCGCTCACCACGTCCACGTCCAGCGAGGCCCCCTTGGGCACGCGCACGTCGAGGGTGGTACCGCTCATCGAGGTATCGCTGTTCCAGTTGAGCCAGCCGGATTTTCCCTGCGCCTGCACCTTGATGGTCAGGTCGCTGTTGCTGCCTTCAATGGTCACTGGCTTGGCGCCATCGCCAAGATGACCACCGACCTGCACCTGGTCGCGGTCCCATGCAGTGACGGTGACCGCTCCCTTGACGTTGCCGATGCTGACGTGGACGGTGGGGGTGGCGTCATGGCTGAGATTGATGGGCGTATCGGCCAGCGCCTGGCCAATCGACAGGCTGAGCAGGAGTGGAATGATGCGTGCGCTTTTCATGTGAAGGCTCCGCTGGACTCAACCAGCCTGGTGTTCCATCTGACGCAATTGCGATTGCTGTTTCTGGGTGCGGTACAGCAAGCGCTGCAACGCCGGTGAATCGGGCGCCTGCTCCATGGCTTGGCGCAGTTCCATACTCGCCGCGTCCAGTTGCACGGCGGCGCCGGCCAGGCGCGGATCGGATGGATGCCAGCGCGCCACGTCCGGCGTCGTTACGGTGGCTGTGGTCATGGGTTGATCACGCAGATGCACGGCGATGCTCCCGGCAAACAGCGACAGGCCCGCAAAACTGGCGGCGAGCAGCCAGGCCTGGCGTCGCTGGCCTCGTTGGCGCATCGGTTGCGCGGCAGGGTCCGCCGGGTCGAGCGTGGCTTCGATCTCGGGCCACAGGTCACGGCTTGGCATCACCGGTTCGCGCAGGGCGCGGGTCTGGCGGAGCCATTCGAATTCGTTCATGAGCGTTCTCCCAAAACCTTACGCAGCAGGCCGCGTGCGCGATGCAGCTGCGCTTTTGACGAGCCGACCGCCATACCAAGCTCGGCACCGATGTCCTCGTGCCGCCAACCTTCAATGTCATGCAAGACCAGCACGGCGCGCGCGCGTGGCGGCAGCTTGCCGATCGCGCGTTCCAATTCGTCGCGTTCCGCCGCGCAAAACGGCGTTTCGCCGTGATCGGGGATGTCGTCCTCGTCCATCATGTGGACCGGATCGGCACTGCGTGCACGGATATCCATGAGTGCCACGTTGACCGCCAAGCGATAAAGCCAGGTACCGAAGGCACTTTCGTGGCGAAAGCCGGCGAGCTTCTGCCAGGCGCGCACGAAGGCGTCCTGGGTGAGATCTTCCGCGCGGGCGTGATCGTAACCGGCGAGCCGGTAGACGGCGCCGTAGACGCGCCCGACATGCAAGCGATAAAGCCGCTGAAATGCCTGCCGATCACCTGCAGCGGCCGCGTGCACGTCATCCATGTCGGAAGGATCCGCGGCGGGCGCAGGCGGCATTGCGGTTCCGTTGGCAGGGCAGGAAGCAATCATCTTGCCAGCTTGGATGCGCCGCTGCGTGGCAAGGTTTAGAAGAGGGTATGCAAAAACGCCCGTCAGCCGCTTGCCGCAGCTGACGGGCGGCGTAGCTCAGCCTGCGGCAGCGGCGCGCGGGCTTACCGCGGCATCATCGAGCGCCTTGGCGACGCGTTCCTGCTCGGCGTGCAAGGGCTGTGGCATGCGCTCGCCGAAACTGCGCAGGTACTCGCCGATGTCGGCCAGCTCGGCTTGCCAGCCGGCCTGGTCGATGTGCAGCAGCGCATCGAGCGTCTGGCGATCGAGGTCAAGCCCATCGAGCTTCAGTTCGCCCGTCGCCGGTACCGTGCCAATCGGGGTCTGCTTGCCGCTGGCCCGACCTTCGACACGATCGATCATCCATTCCAGTACGCGCAGGTTGTCGCCGTAGCCCGGCCACAGGAAACGGCCGTCCTGGCCTTTGCGGAACCAGTTGACGTGGAAGATCTTCGGCAGCTTGGTGCCGGCCTGGTCGAACGACAGCCAGTGCCGGAAGTAGTCGCCATAGTGATAGCCCGCGAACGGCTTCATCGCCATCGAGTCGCGACGCAGCACGCCTACGGCACCGGTGGCCGCGGCCGTGGTTTCCGAGCCCATGGCAGCGCCTACCAGCACACCGTGGGTCCAGTCGCGCGCTTCGAATACCAGGGGCACCAGGGACGGGCGACGACCGCCAAACACGATGGCGCTGATCGGCACGCCCTGGGCATCCTCGGCGCGCGGCGACCAGGTCGGGCATTGCTTGGCGCTGACGGTGAAGCGCGAGTTCGGATGCGCGGCGGGACCATTGGCCGGGTCGTACGGACGACCCTGCCAGTCGGTCACCGGCGTGCCCGGCAGGCCTTCCCACCAGGGCTGGTTGTCGGCGGTGACCGCGACATTGGTGAAGATGGTGTCGCGGGCGATGCTGGCCAGCGCGTTCGGGTTGGTCGCCTCGCTGGTGCCCGGCGCCACGCCGAAGAAGCCCGCTTCCGGATTGATCGCGTACAGGCGGCCGTCGGCGCCGGGGCGCATCCAGCAGATGTCGTCGCCAACGGTCCACACTTTCCAGCCGTCCTCGCGGTAGCCCTCCGGCGGAATCAGCATGGCCAGGTTGGTCTTGCCGCAGGCCGAGGGGAAGGCGGCCGCGACGTAGTGGGTTTCGCCCTTGGGGTTCTCGATGCCAACGATCAGCATGTGCTCGGCCAGCCAGCCTTCCGACTGGGCCTGGTAGCTGGCGATGCGCAGGGCGTGGCACTTCTTGCCCAGCAGCGCATTGCCGCCGTAGCCGGAGCCATACGACTTGATGGTCAGCTCCTCCGGGAAATGCATGATGAAACGGCGCTCCGGGTCCAGCTCGCCGGTGGAGTGGAGGCCCTTCACGAAGCTTCCTTCACGCTCGATGCGCGCCTGTGCGGCGGCGCCCATGCGCGTCATGGTGCGCATGTTGACCACCACGTACGGGCTGTCGGTGATCTCGACGCCGCAGCGGGCGAGCGGCGAGTCGATCGGGCCCATGCAGTACGGAATGACGTACATGGTGCGGCCTTCCATGCAGCCTTCGAACAGCGCATCCATCTTGGCGTGCGCGTCGGCCGGTGCCATCCAGTGGTTGTTCGGGCCGGCGCCTTCCTCGTCCTTGGTGCAGACAAAGGTCAGGTGCTCGACGCGGGCCACGTCCGACGGACTGGAGCGGTGCAGATAGCAGCCAGGGTGGGTCTGCTGGTTCAGTTCGATCAGGTCGCCGGTCTGCAGCATCTGCTGCACCAGGCTCTGGTACTCGGCATCCGAGCCATCGCACCAATGGATTTGCGCAGGGCGGGTCAGCGCCGCCACTTCATCAACCCAGCGTTGCAGTGCTTCCAGCTTGCTCGACATCACGTTCCTCACTCTGGTCTTAGGCCAAAAAAGAGCAGAAACGGTAGTTTGCGTGTACTGGCATTGCAAGGAGGCGTGCAGCAAAAAGCCCACTTGCTGCTCGCTAAACCGTAGGCAGGCCGAGGGTTTAGCGCGGGTTCTGGCAGTGACTCGAGCTACCCGACGGCAGCCAAAAAAACGACAGCGCCGCAGGGCGGCGCTGTCGTTGGTGGGCAGCTTGGCAAAGCCGATGTGAACAGGCTCTTAGCCCGGCGTCAGCGTCCTGATCATGTGCTCGACGTAGGCATCGAACTCGTCGTGGCTGATGCGCGGCAGGCCCAGCGTGAAATTGAGCTGCAGAAAGCCGACATAAGCCGCGTAGGTGAGGCGCGCGCGATTCAGCGCCTCTGTCGGGGGTAGGCCGGCTTCGCGGTAGATATTGGTGAGGAATTCCATGCGCCGCTGGGACACGCGAGCCATCACCGGCACCACCTGGGGATGATCCAGAGCCTTTAGCAAGGCGGCATAGACGCGATGCGGTGCCAGCTCATGGGCGACCCGGCGGAACAGTTCCGGCAGGCGGCCGCGCGGATCGGGCATGGCCTCGATCTGACTGATCACCTCTTTCTCGCCGTATTGCTCCCAGCGTTCCAGTGCCGCCTGCAGCAGCGCTTCGCGCGTGCGGAAATGCCAGTAGAAGCTGCCCTTGGTGACGCCCAGCTGGCGGGCCAGCGCCTCGACGGCCAGTGCGCCAACACCTTGGTCGGCGATCAGCCGGAGGGCGGCATCTTCCCAATCCTCGGCGGAAAGGCGGGTGCGTTCGGGTTTGGCGCTTGCATTCATACGCGTATGGTAGCCCCTGTGGGGCGCTTTGCAATTGGCGTCCGGGCAAGTGGTTGAATCGGCGGGAACTGTGCGTTGCCGCAGCGCATATTGACGCAGCCAATTGTTGCCATCCATACTCATGCGTATGGTATCTAC
>DASXND010000245.1:0-2817 GCA_036495265.1 Dyella sp. | reverse complement strand
CGAGCAGCGGCCTGCCGCTGCCTGAGCTGGACAATGTGTGGAGAGGGTTGACCGGGCTTGGCGAACTTCTGGTAACGACGCAGCTCATCGGCTGCCAGTTCGGTATCGAACGCGGCCTGCAACACCGCCTGCTGCGCCTTTAGCAACTGGATTAGGTGGCCGGCGGCGTTCGTCAGCTCTCCCCTGGCGTCAGACACCAGGAGTATGCCGCTCAATAGCGGGGACAGCGGCGGATCCGGCAGCGACGGACGGGACTGGCCGAGCTGCTCCAGTTGGCTGAGAAAGTCTGCATGGGGAAAGGGCTTTCGGGTTGCCATGGTGGGCCTGAAGCGGGGAGCGTCAACGGCAAGTCTTTCACAGGCAGGTCATCACGTCGCCAACGGCGTGCTGTCTGGCGGCCTCATGCCCGCCCTGCTGCCGAGGACAGGCTGCGCGTCATCGACCTAGGGCGAGTCGCCGATGCGTGGGGAGGGTCGAGCCCTCCCCAACCACACCGTGCACGTCAGGGATTGTTCGCTCGGGCGGCCAGGTCGCTGGCCGTCATTGGCCCTATCGAGACGGTGTCCGTATGCGAGGCGATGAATTCACGAAACTCCAGGGACGCCTTCAGGCCGATGGCCAGCCCCTTGGCTTTGGCAGCGTCGTCCTCTTTCCTCTGTTGCGCATCAGTCAAATCAGGGGCGATGGCGATGTAGTCCCAGGAATCGCCCTGAAAGTGCCCGTACCACTGCGCGCGTGGCAGACCAAGCTGCTGATCGATGGCGTCCCGATCGGCCATCCATTTGAGGAACGCCGCGTGCTTGCCAGGCGCAACACGATAGAGCGAAATAACCGCGCGGCCGGGCTCCTTCGCCGCCGCGCCACTCTGTGCCATCACCATCGGAGCGGCCAGGGCGAGGCCAATAAACAGACACCTGCTGATCAAACGATGCATGGAATTCTCCTCGTGAACTCGTATGCCAGAAGTCCGGGACGAACGACGACCAGGGAGCGCCGGTGTCACTCTCAAGCGGGGCGGGCTACACCAAACGAAGAGATTGCCGCAGCAACGTACACCCGCAATCAGGCGCTCCGCAACAGCGGAGCCGGGTGGCACGTCACCAAGGCAAAAGAAGTACCAGGGAAAGCCATTCCGCATGCCGTGGTCGCACGGATCCATCCTCACGAAACGAAGGATCGCGACTCAATGGCAAGCTGCTGTATCGCCGGGGCGCGATCGTCATCGCACCCCGGCTGACCGGGATGGGCCGCTTAATGGGTTTGCTGGCCACTGGGATGGGATACGAAGCGCGGCGGCGTCGACCCGTCGGCGAATTGCCATGCACTGAGATAAGCGAGTTTGAGAATCTTCGCCATCTTCGGATAGTCAATCTTGTCGGCGGTATCGCTGGGATGGTGATAGTCCGGATGGAAGCCGGTGAACCACCAGAATGCCGGCACGTTGTGCAGCACGAACGGAAACTGGTCGGAACGGAAGAACACGTTGAGTGCGTATTCGTGGTCAAAGCGATCGTCCAGCACCAGGCCCACCTGCTCGTTCTGCTTGGCCACGGTGCGCTGGTAGTCGGGACTGTAAGCGGCGCCGATCAGGTTGAGCCGGTTGCTGGTATCGGCGGGCACCTGGATCAAGCCCTCCGTCTGCGGGCTGGGCTTCTCGTCGCGACCGATCATGTCGAAATTGATCATGGCGCGCGTGGTATCCAACGGACGCAGCGGATGCGCTGCGAGATAGTAGGCGCCGAGCAGTCCGCGTTCTTCGGCGGCGAATACCACGAACAGCATCGAGCGTTTCGGCTTGACCGGATTCGCGGCGAAAGCACGGGCCAGGGTCACCACACCGACCGTACCCGAAGCGTTGTCGTCGGCACCGTGCCAGATCTTCCCGCCGCTTTCGCCATCGTGATCGTGATGGGCACTGATGATGATGGTTTCAGGTGCCAGTTTCGGATCGCTACCCTCGATCAAGCCGACCGCGTTCCAGGCCACGGCTGCGCGCCGCGAGCTGTTGTGCAGATGGAGACTGATCGCCGTATCCGGCAGCGCCAGCGAATGCGATTTGAGATCCCTGTCGATGGCATTTTGCAGCGCAGCCGGAGTACTGCCACTGCTCGCCAGCAGCTGGGCGGAGATGTCGGCGGAAATCAGCATGCTCGGAATGTGCAGCGGATTGTCGGCCAGCGCCTGGGCCGGGATCGGGTTGGCCGCGTGCTCCGCCTGATGCCCAATGCGCGCACGGACCTCCTGCGCTGAAGGGTGGTTGTGGCTGGGCTCGGGCGCGATCAGGACGGCGACGGCGCCGTGGTCCTGCGCATTGAGCACTTTCACATAGCCGGTGGCGTAGCGGGTATTGCCAGTGCCGTTGAAGATTGACGTGGGGTTGGTTTCCTGCGGCTCGTGGTCGAATACCACGACCACCTTGCCCTTCACGTCGAGGCCGGCGTAGTCGTCGTAGTTGAGTTCCGGCGCGGTGATGCCGTAGCCGGCGAACACCACCGGCGCGTCGACATCGCGGTCTTCGGGAAACGCGCCCGAAACGTCAGGGGCCTTCCACTCGGTGCTTTTACCCTGGCGCTTGAGCGCAAGCCGGGTGGCCTGTGCATCGGGCCGGTATTCGGTCAGCGGCACCGCCTGCAAGTAGCTGGGGTGACCCTGGGCATCGCTGGCAATGGGCTTGAGCCCTGCCTTGGCGAATTCCGAAGCCACCCACTGTGCTGCGACATCGTCACCGGGCTGAAGCGAGAGCCGCCCCTGCAAGGCGTCGGAGGCGAGGAAGCCTATATCGGCGCGCAAGTCGGTCTCGCGAATCTGCGCGAGGCC
>DASXND010000244.1:0-9081 GCA_036495265.1 Dyella sp. | reverse complement strand
TCAACCGCGTACTGGATCAGCGGTCGGTCCAATACGGGCAACATTTCCTTGGCCACCACCTTGGTGGCGGGCAGAAAACGCGTGCCGAGACCGGCAACGGGGAAAACCACCTTGCGCAACGGCTTGCTCACTCACTTCTCTCCTGATTCATTGCGACGAAGCGACACCACGTTGCCAGGCTGCCCCGAATCGCTCCAGCGGAACGTCGGCAACAGGGTGGATACGCAGTGCCGCAACGTGTCCTCGTCATAAACCGCCACGGCCTCGGTAGCCTTGGCCATCTGCACGTTCAACAGCTCCCAACTCACCGGGCGATACTGCGCGAGGAAAATCTTCGCGTGCGTCGTCTCGCTGTAGTTCTCCAGTGGATGGAACAGCTCTTCGAACAATTTCTCGCCGGCGCGAAGGCCGGTATAGATGATGGGTATCTCGGTACCGGGCTTGCGACCCGCCAGGCGTATCATCTGCTCGGCCAGGTCACGGATCTTGATCGGCTCGCCCATGTCCAACGCGAAAATCTCGCCACCTTTACCTAGGCTGGCCGCCTGCAGGATGAGCTGGCAAGCTTCGGGAATGGTCATGAAGTAACGCGAGATCTCCGGGTGGGTGATCGTCACCGGGCCGCCATTGCGAATCTGCTGGCGGAACAGCGGCACCACCGAACCGGCCGAATCGAGCACATTGCCGAAACGCACCGTGATGAAATGCGTGCTCGAATGCGCGTTGAGATTCTGGCACCAGATCTCCGCCATGCGCTTGCAAGCGCCCATGACACTGGTCGGGTTGACCGCCTTGTCGGTGGAGATCAATACGAAGCATTCGACCTGATGGCGATCGGACAGGTCCGCTACGTTGCGCGTGGCCAGCACGTTGTTGCGGAAAGCGGCGCGCACCTGCCCCTGCAGCATCGGTACGTGCTTGTAGGCCGCGGCATGGAACACCACCTGCGGCTTGTACTCGCCAAACAGCTTGCGCATCGCGGCGGCATCGCCGCAGTCGGCCAGGATGCTTTCGTAGATCAGCTCCGGGTACTCGGCGCGCAATTCCTGCGAGATCTTGTAGAGATTGAACTCGCTGTTGTCGACCACGCACAGCGACTGCGCGCCCAGGCGCGCGATCTGGCGGCACAGTTCCGAACCGATCGATCCGCCGCCGCCGGTGACCAGCACGCGCCGGTCGGTGAGTGTGACGCGAATAGCCGTCCAATCCAGCTCGACCGTATCGCGGCCCAGCAGATCTTCGATGGCCACTTCCTTGATCTCGTTGAATTGCGCGCGTCCCGAAACGACGTCTTCGAGCTTGGGCACGGTGCGATAAGGAAGACCGCTCTGATCGCAAAGCTCGACCACGCGACGCATTTCCTGGGTCGACGCACCCGGCAAGGCGATCAGCAGCATTTGGGCGGCCACTTCGCGGGCCAGTTCCGGCAGCTGATCGATATGTCCAAGCACCGGACGACCGTTGATGCTTGCGCCGCGCAGGCTTTCCTTGTCGTCGACAAAGCCCACCACGGTGTAACCGTTGTCGCGCTGCACATCGCGCGACAACGCTTCGCCCGCGCGGTCGGCACCGACGATCAGTACGCGCTGCAGCGGCTTGGCCTGGAACAGGTCACTGCGACTGTCCTTCCAGTAACGGTAAGCCAGTCGAGGGGCTCCGAGCAGGACGGCAAGCACCACCGGGTAAAGCAGCAGTACCGAGCGCGGCACGTCGGCCAGGCGGTTATAAAGAATCAAGGCGGCCGCAATGGCCAGCGCGCCCAACACCGCCGCGCGCAGGATATTCCACAGGTCCGGCAGGCTGGCGAAGCGCCAGACGCCCTTGTACAAGCCCGTCCAGCTCAACACCGCGCCCTGCACCAGCAGCACCAGCGGAAACTCGAGCAAGTGGAAACTGATGGCCGAATCGTCGATCAAGGCGTAACGAAGCGCCTTGGCCACCCACCAGGCCAGCGCTGCCATGAACAGGTCATGCAGCACCACGGCAGTGCGCGGATGGATGACCCCGATTAGCTTACTAAGCGACATGACTGCCCTTGTGCAAAACGCGCCGCAAACAGTGACGCTTCATGAGTATCCATACAGTGATCGCTACCAGGTACGCACCCACGCATATCAGCACCGCTCCCTCCGGCCAGGACCATGCAAGCGCCGCCAGCGGCGCCGCTACCAGCAGGTTCCAGGCCAGATAGCACGCCCCCCCGGAGGCGTGCGTGAAGCCACTGCGAACCAGCCATTGATAAAGGTGTTCGCGATGCGCAGTGTACCAACGCCGGCCACTCACCATACGGCCCAAGAGAGTAAGGCTGGCATCCGCTACAAAAGATGAACTGAGGATCGCGGCGGGCCATAACAGGCTGGTATCCACCCGCCAGAGCAGCCCGCTAAGGGCAAACAGCAGGAACCCCATGGTGCCGCTGCCCACATCCCCCATGAAGATCCGTGCCCGTGGCCGGTTGTAGTACCAGAAGCCCAGTGCAGCCGCCGCCAGACATGCCGCAGCCGCCGCCAATGCCGTTTGGGACGCGGCCCAGGCCAGCAGGGCTAGTCCGCTGCCGACAAAGATCACCTGCTGGGCCAACAGGCCGTCGATGCCGTCCATGAAATTGTGCAGGTTGATGCTCCATGCCCCTGCGAGCATCAGCAGCGGGACCCACCACCACGACATGCCCGTCGCAGCCAACGCCAGCGCGAACAGCGCCGATGACAGCAGTTGGACGCCCAGGCGAGGCAATACCGGCAAGGCGCGGTGGTCGTCCCACCAGCCCACCGCAGCGACCAGGATCGTGGACAGCGACAGCGCCAGGGCGACTACCGCAGGCCATGCTGCAGGCATCAGGTAAAGGCTGGCCGGCATCGTCAGCAACGCAGCGACCACGATACCGATACCGCCACCGCGAGGTGTGGGGATCGTGTGCGAACGCCGCTGCCCTGGCAGGTCCAGCATGCCTTGCCGATGCGCATAGGCGATCGCGCCGCGCACCACCAGCAAGGCGATCAACCACGCAGCCAGCACCATCCCTATCGCCAGCGTAGAAGACGTCATGCCGGCCTCATTCGTTGGCGACGCCGTGGATCGGGCGAATCGTGCTCCAGCTCTTGCAGCTCGGGCATTGCCAGTGATGGGCCTTGGCGCCGAAGCCGCAACGGCTGCAGCGGTACATGGCCTGTCCTTCGAGCAGCTTCTTGGTGAGGTCGCGCAGGATCAGGAAATTTTCGCGCGCCTCACCCTCGATCTTGTCCATGGTGGCGTCGATCAAGGCCATCAGGCCGCGCACGGAGGGGCGCTGGCGCAGCTGCGAGGTAAGAAACTCGATGGCCGTCCGTTCGCCGTCGCGTTGCTGATACAAGCGGGTGAGCGCGAGCACCGGCGAGATGCCGTGATAGCGCTCGAGGATCTCGCGCAGGAAATGTTCGGCATGCTCCATTTGCTGGGAGCGCGCGTAGCTGTTGAGCAACGGCGGGAGAATTTCAGGCACGAAGGCGATATCGGCGTCCACCGCCTGCTCGTAGACCTTCGCCGCCTCCGCATGCTGCCCTTCCTCGGCATACAGTCGGCCGGTGAGCATGAAGGCGCGCACGCAATCAGCCTGGCAAGTAAAGGCCTGCCGCAGATACTCGCGCGCTTCCTGGCGGGCACCATGCTGGCGCGCCTGCTCGGCAAGCTCGCAATAGAACTGCGCGATCATTCCCGCCTCGTCTTCGCCGGTCATCGCCTCCAGCCGGCGCGCATGCTCGATGGCCTTGTGCCAGTCGCGCTCGTGCTGGTAGATCGCAATCAGATGACGTAGCGCCGATGGCGCGTGCGCGTCCATCGCGACGAGATCGGAAAACAAAGTCTCCGCTCGATCGAGCAACCCCGCACGCATGTAGTCCTCGCCAAGCTCCAGCAAGGCGACGGTCTTCATGGCATCGGAAAGACCGGGGCGCGATACCAGGTGCTGATGCAGGCGGATCGCACGATCCACTTCGCCACGACGGCGAAACAGATTGCCCAGCGCCAGGTGCGTCTCCACCGTATCGCGGTTGTACTCGGCCAGCTTGAGGAAAACCTCGATCGCCTTGTCCTGCTCTTCATTGAGCAGGTAGTTCAGGCCGCGGAAGTAATCGGAAGAGAGCTCACTGACCTGCGCGCCGGAGCGCCTGACGCCTGCTCGACGGGCCGTCCACCAGCCACTGGCGAATGCCGCAGGTACCAGCAGGACGAGGACATACAGGAGCGCGCTCATGCACCGGCCGACGAGGTTTTGGCCTTGTCAGCGCCAGCCGGCCCCCGACGCCGCAGGCGGCGATGTTTGGTGCTGACCCCGAGCCAGGCGGTGAGCCCGCCAAGTAGCCAGCCGATCACCAGGGCCAGCAGCAAGGCCGCCCCCTTGGGCAGCTCGACCCGCGTGAAGCCAAGGTCATAGCCAATGAGATCAGCGTTGAGTGCGCCCAGCACGACGCCGGCGGCAATGAACAGCAGGAGGATCAACGTCACGATCAGTCGCATGCGGCGACTTTACCCGATTGCCCATGACCGTCACAGGCGTGCGCTTACATCTTCTTCAGGAACCCGGCGGACCGTCATCGTTTCCAGCCCGGCCGCAACGAGCTGCGGGCAAAAAAAAGGCAGGAACGGCTCAACGCCGCCTGCCTTCATCTACTTGTCGTGCATCCCTGCGAGAGGGACGTCAGTCCAGGTCCATATTGACTCGCTCGCGCAATTCCTTGCCCGGCTTGAAATGCGGTACATGCTTGCCCGGCAGGGCCACGGCATCACCCGTCTTCGGGTTACGGCCCATGCGCGGCGGACGGTAGTGCAGCGCGAAGCTGCCAAAACCGCGCACTTCGATGCGCTCGCCGCTGGAAAGGGCGTTGCTCATCTGCTCGATCACGCTCTTGACCGCCAACTCCACGTCGGCGAACGCAAGGTGAGTCTGACGCCGCGCCAGCGCCTCAATCAGTTCGGATTTGGTCATGGGTCCCCAATGTCCGTGACGTGAACCAAACGGGGCGGCCGAACGCCGCCCCGCAGTACTTTCGCTTGCTACAACAAGCTTAATCAGCCTTGTTGAGCTGCTCCTTGAGCAGTGCACCGAGCTTGGTCGTACCGGTGGAGGGGTTCGAGGAGTACTCGGCCATAGCGTCGTGCAGCTCCTCTTCGTCCTTGGCGCGGATCGACAGCTGAAGCTGACGGCCCTTGCGGTCCATGCCGGTGAACTTGGCTTCGACCTTGTCGCCCACCTTCAGATGCTGCGTAGCATCGTCGATGCGCTCCTTGGCGATGTCGTTGGCGCGCAGGTAACCCTCAACGCCCTCGCCCAGGTCGATCACCGCACCCTTGGCGTCGACTTCCTTCACGGTGCCATTGACGATGGTGCCGCGCGGATTGGTTGCCATGAACTGACCGAACGGATCCTGCTCCATCTGCTTGATGCCGAGGGAGATGCGCTCGCGCTCCGGATCAACGGCCAGAACCACGGCCTCGATCTCGTCGCCCTTCTTGAAGTTGCGCACGAGGTCCTCGCCCGAAACCTGCCAGGAGATGTCGGACAGGTGGACCAGACCGTCGATGCCGCCGTCCAGGCCGATGAAGATGCCGAAGTCGGTGATCGACTTGATCTGACCGGACACCTTGTCGTTCTTCTTGTGCATCGCTGCGAAGGCTTCCCACGGGTTCGAGCGGGTCTGCTTGATACCCAGCGAGATGCGGCGACGCTCTTCATCCACGTCCAGGACCATGACCTCGGTCTCGTCACCGACCTGAACCACCTTGGCCGGGTTGACGTTCTTGTTGGTCCAATCCATTTCGGAAACGTGCACGAGGCCTTCGACGCCCGGCTCGATCTCAACGAAGCAACCGTAATCGGTGACGTTGGAAACCTTGCCGAACAGACGGCTGCCGACCGGGTAGCGACGGGCGATGGCGACCCACGGATCGTCACCCAGCTGCTTCAGACCCAGCGACACGCGGTTGCGCTCGCGGTCGTACTTCAGCACGCGGACGTCCAGCTCGTCGCCAACGTTGACGACTTCGGACGGGTGACGCACGCGCTTCCAGGCCATGTCGGTGATGTGCAGCAGACCGTCGATACCGCCCAGGTCCACGAACGCGCCGTAATCGGTGAGGTTCTTGACCGTGCCCTTGACCACCGCACCCTCGGTGAGGCGCTCAAGCAGCTTCTCGCGCTCTTCGGAGAACTCGGTCTCGACGACGGCGCGGCGGCTGACGACCACGTTGTTGCGCTTGCGGTCGAGCTTGATGATCTTGAACTCGAGGTCCTTGCCTTCCAGATAAACCGGATCGCGGACCGGACGCACGTCGACCAGCGAGCCCGGCAGGAATGCGCGGACGTCCTTGATGTCGACGGTGAAGCCGCCCTTGACCTTGCCGGAGATCTTGCCGGTGATGGTCTCTTCCTTGTCGAAAGCCTGCTCGAGGTCGTCCCAGACCATGGAACGCTTGGCCTTCTCACGGGAGAGCTTGGTCTCGCCGAAACCGTCTTCCAGTGCGTCGAGGGCAACCTTCACCTCGTCGCCCACCTGCACTTCCAGCTCTCCACTCTCGTCCTTGAACTGCTCGATCGGGACGATGCCTTCGCTCTTCAGGCCAGCGTTGATCACGACGACGTCGTTGCGGATTTCCACAACGATACCCGTGACGATCGCGCCCGGCTTCAGCTTGGAGATAGCCTGTTGGCTCTGTTCAAACAGTTCGGCAAAACTTTCAGTCATGTTGATTCCAGAAATGGGAAAAGGCCGTTGTCCCGTACGCGCCGTCGGAAGAAAAGCGCACGAACTCTCGACCCACCGGTTATGGGTGTCCTTCGGAATGTTCCGTCGGCACCGTTGACCAAAACCCCAACCGCGGTAGGGGCACGAACGGCCATCGGCAGCCCTCAGGACTGCGCGACAGCCAAAACTTTCGCAACGACAACGTCGATGCCCATGCCGGTGGTATCGATGAAAACCGCATCTGCGGCCGGCTTGAGCGGCGCGACGGTTCGCGATGCATCGCGGGCGTCACGCGCTTCGATCTCGCGCTGAAGGGTGGCAAGTGTAACGCTCAGGCCCTTTTCCTTCAACTGCTTATAGCGTCTTTTCGCACGTTCGGCCGCACTTGCGGTCAGGAACACCTTGAAGGGGGCGTCGGGGAAGATCACCGTCCCCATGTCACGCCCGTCTGCGACCAGCCCGGGGGCCTTGCGAAAGCCCAGCTGCATATCGACAAGTGCTTGACGCACCGAAGGAATCGAGGCAATTGCCGAGGCGACTGCGCCCGCCGCTTCAGTGCGCAGTTCGTCGGTGGCGTCATGGCCATTGACCAGCACACGGGTATCGCCGCCATCGGCGGCCGCATGGAAGCGGATCTTGGTGGTCTGGGCACAGCGGGTCACCGCCTCGGCGTCGGACAGGTCCAGGCCTTCCATGCCCGCCGCATAGCCCACCGCCCGATACAGCGCCCCCGAATCCAGCAGCCGCCAGCCCAGCTGGTCGGCCACCCGCCGACTGATGGTCCCCTTGCCCGATCCCGACGGCCCGTCGATGGTGAGGATGGGAACGGACGACGATGGGCTCATGGGGACTCCTGACGGTGGCGGACGAAAACCCCTATGCTATCGCGTTGGTCCCGCATGGAACGCGCGATGCCCCTCCTGCTTCTTTAAATGCGCCAGGCCCATGCAAGCGTTAACCATGAATGATCTCAGTCGCGAATTCGAACAAGCCGCCGAAGCTATCCAGCGGCTCGGCCAGCGACCTGACAACGACACGTTGCTCAAGCTCTACGCCCTCTACAAACAGGGTTCGGAGGGCGATGTGCACAGCAATCAACCCGGTTTCTTTGATTTTGTCGGCACGGCCAAGTACGAGGCGTGGGCAAAGTTGCGCGGTCTGTCCAAGGACACTGCGATGCAGCGCTATATCGAGCTGGTGCGCGACCTTCTCTCCTGAAGCTGGCTGGAGCCGGGCTGGGAGATGGGTGGCCGGGGCGCTAAAGCCAGCCACCTGAGGTAACCCCGGACGGCACGACCATCCTCTGTCCACCACCAGTCGCTTACCTCCAGGGGGCGGACTTTGGGCCCCGCTACGCCTCGCCCTTGCTTTCAAACGCCCACACCGGGCACATTCATACGACCGTTTGAACCTTCCGGCCCGTATGAACTATCCCCATCTGTTCGCCCCGCTCGACCTTGGGCACACCACCCTGGCCAATCGCATCCTGATGGGATCGATGCACACCGGGCTGGAAGACAAGTCCGCCGACTACGACAAGCTGGCCGTCTATTTCGCCGAGCGCGCGCGTGGCGGCGTGGGGCTGATGGTGACGGGCGGCATCGCGCCCAGCATCCAGGGTTGGCTGAAACCGTTCGGCGGCCGCTTGTCGATGCCCTGGCACGTGGCGCGACACCGCAAGCTCACCCGCGCGGTGCAGGCCGAGGGCGGCAAGTTGTGCATGCAGATCCTGCATGCAGGCCGCTATGGCTACCACCCGCTGTCGGTGGCGCCATCGAAGATCAAATCTCCGATTACACCGTTCACGCCCAGCGCGCTTTCTACCGGCGGGGTCGAACGCACCATCAAGGACTTCGTGCGCTGCGCGAAACTCGCCCAGGATGCCGGCTACGACGGTATCGAGGTGATGGGTTCGGAAGGCTATTTGATCAACCAGTTCCTGGTGGCGCGGACCAATCAGCGCAGTGACTCGTGGGGCGGCGACGCCGCACGGCGCATGCGCTTCCCGGTGGAAATCGTGCGCCGCACGCGCGAAGCCGTGGGCCGTGACTTCATCATCATCTACCGCTTGTCGATGCTGGACCTGGTGGAAAACGGCCAGGACTGGAGCGAGATCGTGACGCTGGCCAAGGCCATCGAGGCGGCTGGCGCCAGCATCATCAACACCGGTATCGGCTGGCATGAAGCGCGCGTACCCACCATCGTTACCAGCGTGCCGCGCGCGGGCTTTGCCTGGGTCACCAAAAAGCTCAAGGGCGAAGTCTCGATCCCGCTGATCACCACCAATCGCATCAACATGCCCGACGTGGCCGAGCAGATTCTCGCCACCGGCGAGGCCGACATGGTGTCGATGGCGCGCCCCCTG
>DASXND010000243.1:0-2167 GCA_036495265.1 Dyella sp. | reverse complement strand
TTAGCTGGCGACCAGAGTCCGTCCTGGGTCTGGCCGGCATACGCAGCAGGCAGCGGCCCCACATCCGGTTTCTGGTAGGTCGGTGCCAACGAACACGCGGGCAGCACACTGACCAGCGCAAGCGGCAACAGGCGCCGTAGTGAGCAGGACAGGTGAGAGAGTGCGAGGGCCATGGGCTACTCCGCCTTCACGTTGCCGTCGGTCGTGTCGGTGGCGCTCGCCACTTGCACGCGGTCGCCCTGCATCAGGGAATCCGGTGGATGGTTGATGATGTGGTCGCCTGGGCGCAGGCCCTGGTCGATCTGCAGGCGATCGCCCAGGTCCAGCGCGATATGCACATCACGCAGCTGTGCCTTGCCATCCGCGCCAAGCACGGCGACTTGCGGGCCTTGCGCGCGGAAGATCAGCACGGTGGCCGGCACCGTCATGGTGTGGCTATCGTCGCTTAGCGGCAGATGTACTTCGGCATACGCACCAGGCAGCAGGCCGCCCTTGGTGTTGTCCACTTCGAACTGCGCGAGCAGGCTGCCGGAGGTCTGGTTGACCGCGCCGGAATTGCCGATCAAATGGCCCGTGAACTGCACGCCCGGGTGATCGGGTACGTCCAACTGCACGTTCATGCCAGGCTTGATCGAATCGGCATAGCCCTGCGGTATTTCCACATACAGACGCATGCGGCTGGTGTCGGAGACGGTAAACAACGGTGCGCTGTTATCGTTATTCGTGCTGATCAGGTCGCCGATGTCCGTATTGCGCGCCGTCACCGTGCCGGCAAAGGGCGCGGTGATGTGCTTGAACGCTTCCAGTGCGGCGATGCGGTCCACATCCGCCTGCGCGGCGAGTACGTTCGCTTGTGCCGCTTCGGCTTCGCCGGCCTTTTCATCGGCTTCCTGTTTGGACACCGAGTTGGAAGTAAGCAGGTTCTTCCAGCGCTTGTCAGTCAAGGCGGCGAGACGTGCGTTGGCCTTGGCGCGCGCCAAGCCCGCCTTGGCCTGCTCGGACTGCTGGTCGAGTTCGGGGGTGTCGACTTCCGCCAGCGATTCGCCGGCGGTCACCTGGCTGCCAATGTCGCGGCTCCAGCTCTTCAGGTAGCCACTCACGCGCGCATGGATGGGTGCGCTGATCCACGCGTCCAGATGACCGGGCAGGGTGGTTGCCTGCTTGCCGGTGCCGACACCGGGCTCGATGACCTGCACGCTCGGCACGACCTGGGCGTCAGTCCACTGCACGACGCGATGGTAGTCATAGGCGCGTACCGAGATACCGGCGATGGTGGCGACAATGGCCAGGCCCAGACCGATGCGCAGGGCGCGGCCCAGCTTCGGTGGTCGCTGCGGCGTGGCAACGTGGGCGTCATGCGACATGGACAGCATCTCCAAGCAAGGTATCGGGGGTCGCCTGCGCCTGTTCACGACCGTGCACGAGACTGAAGATCACCGGCACGAACAGCAGGGTGGCGAACGTGGCAAACAGCAGGCCGCCGATCACGGCACGGCCCAAGGGTGAGTTCTGTTCCTGGCTCAACGCCATCGGCAGCATGCCGATGATCATCGCCAGCGCGGTCATGCAGACCGGACGGAAACGCGTGAAGCCAGCTTCGAGCGCTGCCTTCATCGCATCGCCGTGTTCGGCGAGGCGTTCACGGCAGAAGCTGACTACCAGGATCGAGTTGGCGGTGGCCACGCCCATGCACATGATCGCGCCGGTCAGTGCAGGCACCGACAAAGTGGTGTGGGTGAGAAAGAGCATCCACACGATGCCGGCCAGCGCCGCGGGCAGGGCGGTAATGATCACGAACGGATCGAGCCAGGACTGGAAGTTCACCACGATCAGCAGATAGATCAGCACGATCGCGCCGACCAGGCCGAAGATCAGGCCGCTGAAGGCTTCATTCATGGTGCCGACCTGCCCATGCAGGCTCACGACCGTGCCCTTGGGGCGGCTCGGTGCGAATTGCGCGAGCACCTTTTGCACATCGCCGGCGACTGCGCCGAGGTCACGATCCTGCACCGAGGCGTAGATGTCGTAGGACGGCATGATGTTGTAATGCGATACCACCGCGGCACTGGGCACGCGCGTAAACGTGGCAATGCCGCCGAGTATCTGGCTGGCGCCCTTGCCATCCGGCGTCACCGGCAAGCTGGCGATGTCGGCCATGCTGTCCATC
>DASXND010000242.1:0-4329 GCA_036495265.1 Dyella sp. | reverse complement strand
CTGTTGAGAGCCGCTGGAATGACGAAGAGGAGTCCCCGAACGTCCCCGAAAAAGGCCACCCTTCCATCCGAAATTTCATGCGCCCCAGAAAGCAAAAGCCCGGCAGATGCCGGGCTTTTGCAGTGTCACACCTTGCGGCGGACTTAGGCGTTGGCGCCCTCGTCCTCGGCCACGGCCTTCATGGACAGGCGGATACGGCCCTGCTTGTCCACTTCCAGCACCTTGACCTTGACGATATCGCCTTCCTTCAGCTTGTCGGAGACCTTCTCCACGCGCTCGCTGGAAATCTGCGAGACGTGAACCAGACCGTCCTTGCCCGGCATGATGGTGACGAACGCACCAAAGTCCATCAGCTTGGCGACCTTGCCCTCGTAGATGCGGCCCGGCTCGACGTCGGACACGATCTGCTCGATGCGCGCCTTGGCGGCGTTGGCAGCCTCACGATTGACCGAAGCGATGACCACGGTGCCGTCATCGGTGATGTCGATGGTGGTGCCGGTCTCTTCGGTGATCGAGCGGATGGTGGCGCCGCCCTTGCCGATGACTTCGCGGATCTTGTCCGGATGGATCTTGATGGTGAGCAGGCGCGGGGCGTACTCGCTCATCTCCGAACGGGCGGTGGTGATGACCTTGGCCATCTCACCGAGGATATGCAGACGACCCTGCTTGGCCTGGGCCAGCGCGGTACGCATGATCTCTTCGGTGATACCGTCGATCTTGATGTCCATCTGCAGCGCGGAGATGCCGTCGGCGCTACCGGCCACCTTGAAGTCCATGTCACCCAGGTGATCTTCATCACCGAGGATGTCGGACAGCACGACGAAGTCGTTGCCTTCCTTGACCAGACCCATGGCGATACCGGCCACCGGCGACTTCAGCGGCACGCCCGCGTCCATCATGGCCAGCGAGGAACCGCACACTGACGCCATCGACGAGGAACCGTTCGACTCGGTGATCTCGGAGACCACGCGGATCACGTACGGGAATTCCTCGATCGTCGGCTTCACCGCCTGCACGCCGCGCTTGGCGAGACGGCCGTGGCCGATTTCGCGACGCTTCGGCGCGCCGAAGCGGCCAGCTTCACCTACCGAGAACGGAGGGAAGTTGTAATGGAACAGGAAGGCATCCTTCGACTCGCCTTCCGGCGCGTCGATGATCTGAGCATCGCGGGTGGTGCCGAGCGTGGTCACGACCAGCGCCTGCGTTTCACCGCGGGTGAACAGAGCCGAACCGTGGGTACGCGGCAACACGCCGACGCGCACGCTGATCGGGCGGACATCGTCCAGGTTACGGCCGTCGATGCGCACCTTGGTCTTCAGCACGCTGTCGCGCATGGTGTGGTATTCGAGCTCGGCGAATTCCTTCGCCAGGTCGGCCGTCACCCAACCCTTCTGCTCGGCTTCGCCCTTCAGCGAGGCCAGCACATCGGACTTGATCGCGGAGATCGCGTCGCGGCGCTGCAGCTTGTCGCGCACCTGGAAAGCCTCTTCCAGCTTGCTGCCGACAGCGCCCTTGAGCGCGGCAATCAGCGCTTCGTCACGGGCCGGCGGCTGCCAGTCCCACGACGGCTTGGCCGCTTCAGTGGCGAGCTCGGCGATCGCGCGGATCGCGGTCTGCATCTGCTGGTGACCGAACACCACCGCGCCGAGCATGACGTCCTCGGACAGCAGCTTGGCTTCGGATTCCACCATCAGCACGGCGTTGGAGGTACCGGCGACGACCAGATCCAGCGCCGAGGTCTTCAGCTCGGTGGCGGTCGGGTTCAGCAGGTACTTGCCATCGGCGTAACCGACGCGGGCAGCAGCGATCGGGCCCTTGAACGGGATACCGGCGAGGCTGAGCGCAGCGGAAGCACCCAGCATGGCCAGGACGTCACCGTCGATCTCGGGGTTCAACGAGACGACCTGTGCGATGACCTGCACTTCGTTCTTGAACTCTTCCGGGAACAGCGGACGCACCGGACGATCGATCAGACGCGAGGTGAGCGTCTCCTTCTCGGTCGGGCGGCCTTCGCGCTTGAAGAAGCCGCCCGGGATACGACCGGCGGAGTAGAACTTCTCGACGTAGTCAACGGTGAGGGGGAAGAAATCCTGCCCCTCTTTCGCCTTGGTTGCAGCTACCACAGTGACGAGCACCACGGTGCCGCCCATGCTGACCATAACGGCACCGGAAGCTTGGCGGGCGATTTCGCCCGTCTCCAGTGTGACTTCGTGATTACCGTACTGGAATGACTTGGTTACTTTCGCCACGGGCTTATCCTGATGTGTAAAGTGCGGCCAGGGATGGCCGCTTTTTGACTCTCGCGTTGATGGACCAACGCAAAGTTACCTACGCAGGCCGAGGCGCTCGATCAGGGTCTGATAGCGAGCCAGGTCGCGATCCTTCAGGTACGAAAGCAGGCTCTTGCGGCGGTTTACCAACTGCAGCAGGCCGCGGCGGGAATGGTGATCCTGCTTGTGCTCTTTGAAATGACCGGTGAGGTGGTCAATACGGGCCGACAGCAGGGCTACCTGGACTTCCGGCGAGCCGGTGTCGTTCGGCACGCGGCCGAAATCAGCAATGATCTTGCTGGTCTGTTCAACGGTGAGGGACATGAGTATCTCTTCCTTAAAAGCGGATGCGAAGCTTGCGCAACGTCACGGGATGACGTTGCGCAAGCTTCGCCTTGATGAATGAAAAGTCTTAAACAAGCTCCGTATTGTAGCGACCGGAGCCCTATGACAACAAGACCGTCATGGTTGCCTGGTATTTGCAGCCACCGACGGGAGATTGAAACCACGCACAATTCGCAGCTTTCCGGCCACGGCCTCGCCCAGCGCCTGCAAGCGCCCATCGTCCGCGTAGACCGCCAGCTGCCCCGTCATCGACGGGTCCAACGGAATCTGCTGGCCCTGTGAGACGGCCACCGTGAGATCGGCGTCCAGATGGAGCACGGGCAGCCCAGCCAGACCGGCTGAAACCGGCAGCAACAAGGGCAACAAGACGTCATCGCCCTGTGTCGCGGCAGCCTGCAGCTGTTCCAGCGTGACCATGGCTGGCTCCCTGAACGGCTCCACCCACAGGCGGCGCAAGGCCACCAGATGAGCGCCGCAGCCAAGATCCTCACCCAGATCCACGGCCAAGCTGCGCACGTAGGTGCCCGAGCCGCACTCCACGTACAAGGTCAGGCTGTTTTCGGTACGGGACACCAGATCGAGTCGATAGACGTCGACCTCGCGTGACGGGATATCCACCGCCTCGCCGCGACGCGCCTTGACATAAAGCCGTTCGCCATCCTGCTTGATGGCCGAATAAGCCGGGGGCACCTGGGTGATGCGTCCACGCAATTTGGCCAAGGCCTGCTCGATGGCCTCGTCGGTCAACTCCGGTACCGGCCGCTCGAGGACGATCTCGCCCTCAAGATCCGCCGTGGCCGTCGTCACGCCCAAACGGCATTCGGCCAGATACGCCTTGCGCGAGCCAAGCAGCATGCCGGCGAGCTTGGTCGCCTCGCCGAAGCACAGCGGCAACAAGCCGCTCGCCAGCGGATCGAGCGCGCCCGTATGGCCACCCTTTTCCGCCCGAAAAATACCTCTGCGCACAGCCTGCAGCGCCTGGTTGGAGCTCAGGCCGAGCGGCTTGTCCAGCAGCACGATGCCGTGCAGCTCACGGAAACGTATGCCTTCTGTTTTTCGTCCTCGGCTCATTCGTCCTCGGCACTTTCCTTGCCCGTGCCGCTAGCGCGCTCGCTTTCCTGCCGCAGCAGGCTTTCGATGCGCTCGCCCTTGTCGACCGAGTCGTCGTACTTGAAGCGCAGCTCCGGCACCCGACGCAGGCGCATGCTGCGTGACAGTTCGCGACGGAATTCGATGGCCAGCTCCTTGAGCGCCTTCATGGCCTCGGCGGAACGCTCCGGCTGCAGGGCGGTGACCCACACCGTGGCCCAGTCGAGATCACGAGTGACCTCCACGTCCGACACGCTGACCGAAGGCAGGCCATGGTCGCGCACGGCGGCATGGACCAGCAGGGCCAGTTCGCGGCGCAGCTCGGCACCGACGCGGTCGGTACGCTTGAAATCGCGTGAAGGCATGACGCCTCTCCTCTAAAGCAAGAACCAGCCGGCGCGGCCAGTCCTGAAACAAAGCGAGCGATGTGGATATCCACACCGCCCGCCTGGGTAAACACTACTGAAGGTTACCGGCCGCCCTAGGCAGGCCGGCCGCCATTACAGCGTGCGGGCCACCTCGATACGCTCGAAGCATTCGATCTGATCGCCGACCTTGACGTCGTTGTACTGCTTCACGGCGATACCGCATTCCATGCCGTTGCGCACTTCGTCGACCAGTTCCT
>DASXND010000241.1:0-10841 GCA_036495265.1 Dyella sp. | reverse complement strand
CATCTACGGTGCCATTGCGCTGGCGGGTGCGTGGGGGCTGCCGCGCGGCTGTGCGGTGGCGTATACGGACAAGGGCACCGGCGCCGGCTATTTCGACTTTGCCGACGATAGTGGTGTGGCACTCGATGGCACGCGGGCCAGACGCGATACGGCGACGCTGGAATTCGAACCGGTGGCCAGCAGGTCGCATGCGGGTATCGCCGTCAAGCATGCGAATTCCGGCGACAACCCCGAGGCCGACTGGGGCCGTCATGTGCTGCAGGCCGCGCAGTTTGGCCTGGCCATGCTCGATCGCGCGTTTCCCGAGCAGGCGCCGTTTACCGCGCAGAACACCCGCATCATCGCCACCGGTGTTTCCAATGGCGGCGGCGCGGTGCTGCAGGCGGCGGGACTGGATGACGAGCGCCTGCTCTCAGGCGTGGTCGCGCTGGCACCCAATGTCCGCGTACCGGAGCAGGGTCGTGCGCTTTTCGATTATGCGACCGAGGCTTCGATATGGATGCCTTGCGCGCTGCTCGATGCACGCTTCGATGCCACACCTGTGGCACGCACGGCCAAGGATGAGGCGCCGCCCGCATGGGCCCAGCGTTGTCACCAATTGCACGAGCATGGCTTGGTCAGCGGGACGGTGGTAAGCGAACAGGCGGCGCAGGCGTATGAGCATCTTCGTGCTGTCGGCTGGACCGATGAGGCGATGAAGGTCGCCGCCACCACCACGACGTTCGATATGTGGCGCGCCGTGACGGCCGCTTACGCCTCGGCGTATATGCGGCGTGGCCCGGCGGACATGCCGTGCGGTTTTCACTACGCCGCCGTGGGCTCAAACGGTGCCCCCGGCGCGGTGGACCCGGCGATGCGCGCCGCCTGGTGGGCTGACGCCTCGGGCATCCCTCCAGGGAACGGGGTGGGTCTGTTAGGTGGAACCGATCACTCGCTCGATCCGACCCTGCCGGGCGCGCTGTGCCTGCGCTCGCTTTGGGAGGATACCGATGCCAGCACCCAGGCTTTGCGCGACGGCGTGGCGGCCACCACGGTAAAGCTGCCCCGTGCCAGCCTGCCGTTGTGGGTGGTGCATGGTGCGGCCGACGGGCTGTTGCCCACCGCATTCACGTCGGAACCTTATATAGCCTGGCTGCGCGGCAAGGGTGGACACCCGTTGTATTGGAAGGTGCCGTACGCGCAGCATTTCGATGCCTTTCTTGCGCTGCCAGGCTTTGGCGACAAGCACGTGCCGCTATTGCCCTACGGTTACGCCGCGCTCGATCGGTTATGGGCGCATCTCTATGAGGGGGCGCCGTGGCCGGTCGTGGTACCGACGCCTGCTGCCCAGCCGCGTGGAACGGGGGCGCTTGTGCCAGCGGCGCTGGACTTGCCGGCAGCCTGGTCCCCCCGGCCGACTTGATCCGGCTTTTGGCAGTCGCACACCTTGTGAGCCGCTGCATGCGACCCCAGCTACGGTATCCTTGCCGCCCTGCAGCGCGCCTGTGGCTGCGCGCTGCCTCGAAACCTAAGGATTTCCGATGACCATCAACGTCACCTTCAACACCAACCGCGGTCCGATCCATCTGCGCCTGCATGAGGACAAGACCCCGGTGACCGTGGCCAGCTTCGTCAACCTGGTCCGCCGTGGCTACTACGATGGCCTGTCGTTCCACCGCGTGATCGCCGATTTCATGGTCCAGGGCGGCTGCCCGGAAGGCAGTGGTCGTGGCGGCCCGGGCTACCGTTTCGAAGACGAGTTCGACGCTTCGCTGCGTCATGACAAGCCGGGCGTGCTGTCGATGGCGAATGCCGGTCCGCGCACCAATGGCAGCCAGTTCTTCATCACCCATGGCGCCACGCCGTGGCTGGACGGCAAGCACAGCGTGTTTGGCGAAGTGGTCGGCCCGGAAGATCAGGCCGTGGTCGACGCCATCGTCCAGGGCGACGTCATCGAGAAGGTGATACTTGAAAGTGACGTCGACGCGCTGCTGGCCGCCCAGGCTGAGCGTGTGAAGGAATGGAACGACGTGCTCGATCAGCGCGGCTAAGCGCTTTTTGTCGAGCTGACGTGAAGAAGCCGCCGTTCTCCGAACGGCGGCTTTTTTCATGCCTCACGCTGTCATGGCAGCGTACGGATCAGAGGCCTAGAATCGATGGGCTCCACGCGATCTGCGTCATCCCATATTCCAAGGAGATGTAGCCATGTCATTTTTGAATGATCTGCTCGGTGGTGGTCAGGGCAATCAGGCCGGCGGCGCTTCACTGATTTCGATAGCCGGTACGCTGATTGAAAAAGCGGGCGGCGTGCAGGGACTGGTCGCCATGCTGCAGCAACATGGCTTGGGCGAAGCGGCGCAGTCCTGGGTCGGCAACGGTTCCAATCAGCCGGTATCCAGCGAGCAGCTCGGCCAGGCCTTACAGAATGGTGGCCTGGGTCCAGTCGTACAGGAGGCCGCGGGCAAGTTGGGCGTCGATCCGAGTCAGTTGCTGGGACAGCTCTCGCAGGTGCTGCCGCATGCGGTCGATCACCTCACGCCCAATGGTGAGGCGCCAGCTGCGGGTCAGGGCGGTCTGGACCTGGGTTCGCTCGCCTCGCTGGCGGGCAAGCTGTTTGGTAACAACGCGGCCTGAGCCCCGGTCGCGCGATCAAGATCGGCGGTGCGCAAGGCACCGCCGATATCGAGGTGCGTCACGTCGAGGCGTTGCGCCTGAACAGGAAGTGGTAGATCGCCAGCAGAATGACCGCGCCGCCGATCGATCCCAGGAAATGCACCATACCCGTTTCCCCCCACCACCCAAGCTTCTCCCCGACATAGGTGGAGAGAAACGAGCCGGCGATACCCAGGATGGCGGTGATGATAAAACCCATCGCTTCTTTACCCGGCGTCAGCGCCTTGGCGATGATGCCCACGACCAGACCGACAATGATTACCCATAGCCAATGCATATTCGCGTGTCCTTGGTGATGGTTAGGAAAACCCCCTGAATCGTGTGCCGAGCCGCCTCCGGCGAGCTCCGTCGCCCCGTCCCACCCCCTTCGAATCGGGCGATAGCGGCTTGGCCATCATGCAACGTTCGCTGCCTGCCGCACAGGGTGTTCGCAGGCCAGCCTGGCGGATGACGCGCCGCCGCATGCTAAAATCGCCGGGTTTGCTGCCTTCGTCCCCCTGTTACGAGGAAGTCATGCCCCAGCTCGCCCAGCGTGTCGGTCGCGCCAAACCCAGCGCGATCATGGTCATCGCCGAGAAGGCCAAGCAGCTCAAGGCTGCCGGTCGCGACATCATCAGCTTCTCCATTGGTGTACCGAATTTTCTTCCTGGCGAGCATGTCTATGCTGCCGCGCGCGAATCGCTTCACCGCGACTCCGGTCAGTACGGCAGCAACCGTGGTGCCGATGCCTTGCTGGATGCGTTTCTGGCGCACATCGAAAAGCTGGGCTTCACCGGCTACGGTCGCACCCATCTTTCCATCGGTATCGGTGCCAAGCACGTGCTGTACAACTTGGCCGAAGCCCTGTTGAACGAGGGTGACGAAATCACCTTTGCGGCGCCGTACTGGACCACTTACCGCGACATCGCCGACATCATCGGCGCCAAGGTCAATGTGTTGCCGTGCCCGCCGGAGCAGAACTACAAGCTCACGCCCGCGCAGCTCGATGCGGCGCTGGCGCGCAAGCCCAAGGTGTTCCTGTTCAATAACCCGTCCAATCCCACCGGCATGGTCTACACGCGCGACGAAATCGCTGCGCTGGCCGAAGTGCTGGTGAAGTACCCGGACACCTGGATCATCACCGACGACATCTACAACTCGATGGTGTTCGACGGCATCGGTTATCACAACTTCGTGCACGCGAAGCCGGAGCTGAAGGATCGACTGATCTTCGTCGATTCCGTGTCCAAGACTTACGGCATGCCAGGTTGGCGCGTCGGTCTTATCGCGGGTCCTGAAGTGGTGGCCAAGGCCATCACCACGCTCAACTCCAATCACATCACCAGCCTGCCAGAAGTGATCACCGCCGCGGCGATCGCTGCGTTCGGTGGTCCGCAGGATGTGCCGCAAGCCAAGTGCGAGGAATTCGCTGGCAAGCGCGACATCGTGGTGAACGCCTTGCGCGCGATTCCCGGTGTGGTGTGCCCGCGTCCGCAGGGCGCGTTCTACGCTTTCCCTGATATTTCCGTCGCGTTCGGCAAGAGCCACAACGGCGTGCGCATCGACAACGACGTCGACTTCTGCGCGGCGCTGCTCGAAGCCAAGGGCGTGGCCTGCGTGCCGGGTTCGGCCTTTGGTGAGCCACGCGCCCTGCGCATTTCCTACACCTGTCCCACGGCACAGTTACAGCCCGGGTTGGAGCGGATCCAGGCGTTCTTCGCCGAACTGACCTGATCGTACCGGGCCCATGCTGCAAGGCATGGGCCCTTTGTTTTGTGTCTAGTCGTGTATCTAGCCAAGTTGAAGGAGTTACCCTGATGAAAGCCCCCGTTCGAGTTGCCGTTACCGGCGCAGCCGGCCAGATCGGCTACGCCTTGCTGTTCCGCATCGCCGCGGGCGACATGCTGGGTCCTGACCAGCCGGTGATCCTGCACCTGCTGGAAATCACCCCGGCTCTGCCCGCCCTGCAAGGCGTGGTGATGGAGCTCAACGATTGTGCGTTCCCGACCCTGGCCGGTGTCGTGGCCACCGATGACCTCAATGTCGCGTTCAAGGACGTGGATTACGCCCTGCTGGTCGGTGCGCGTCCGCGTGGCCCGGGCATGGAGCGCAAGGATCTGCTGGAAGCGAACGGCGCCATCTTCGGCCCGCAGGGCAAGGCACTGAACGATCACGCCAAGCGCGACGTGCGCGTGCTGGTGGTCGGTAACCCGGCCAATACCAATGCGCTGATCGCCCAGCAGAACGCCCCGGACCTCGACCCGGGTCGCTTCACCGCGATGGTCCGTCTCGACCACAACCGTGCGCTGTCGCAGCTGGCCGAGAAGACCGGCAAGCACAACACCGACATCAAGAAGATGACCATCTGGGGCAACCACAGCTCCACCCAGTACCCGGACCTGCACCACGCCACCGTCGGCGGCAAGGCCGCGCTGTCCCTGATCGACCAGGCCTGGTACGAGAGCGACTTCATTCCCACCGTGCAGCAGCGCGGCGCGGCGATCATCAAGGCGCGTGGCGCGTCGTCGGCGGCCTCCGCTGCGTCGGCTGCCGTCGACCATATGCGCACCTGGGCTCTGGGCACCGCCGAGGGTGACTGGGTTTCCATGGGCATCCCGTCCGATGGTTCGTACGGCATCGCTCCGGGCGTGATCTACGGCTACCCGGTGACGGTGAAGAACGGCAAGTACGAAATCGTGCAGGGCCTGGCGATCAACGACTTCTCGCGTGCCCGCATGGACGCCACCGACAAGGAACTGCGCGAAGAGCGCGCCGGTGTCGAGCATCTGTTCGCCAAGAAGTAAGCATCGGATCCCACGCGTCATGCGTGCGATTTGACGGAATGGGCGGCTTTGGCCGCCCATTTTGCTGTGTACTCGCCCTGTGCAGCTGAACTTCCTGCACGAGAGTGCTGGCGACGCGGACACGGATGGGTAGAATCCCCTGACCGTCAACCGGAAACTGGACATGAAACAACTTCTTGCGATCGCTGTCTGTAGTGTTTTGCTGACTGCCTGTGGCGGTACCCATGGTTTGCGTGACAGCACGCCCAAGATGAGCAGCCGCACGACCAAGGACGTGCCGACCTACCTCGAATGCGTTCGCGCGAAGTGGGCCGAGTCTGCGCAAGTGAGCCTGTCGAACAAGAAGGAAGAGGGCACCCTGTCGGCCAACGACAAGGCGGGTGCGCACGAGCTTCTGGACGTAAAGGCAGATGGCACCGGCGCCTTGGTGACCATGTACGAGCACCAGGGCGAGAAGAAGGACTACAACTCGGCTTACCGCGACGCCGCGGTGTCCTGCCTGTAAGGCCTGTGGCGGCGTGACGATCGCATCGCCGGATCGACCGCCGCCCCAGCCTCGACCAAGGTCGCAAGGCCCGCTTCGCGCTGCTGATCTAGGCTGGCCTGGATCATGGGTTGATCGAGCAGGGTGGAGCGATGCGCTACGAGGAGTTTTATAGGCAGTCGGTGGAGCAGCCCGAGCTGTTCTGGGCCGAACAGGCGCGACGGATTTATTGGCATACGCCGCCACGGCAGATTCTCGACGCCTCCCATCCGCCCTTTCGCCAGTGGTTTGTCGGCGGCACCACCAATCTCTGCTTCAACGCCGTCGACCGCCACGTGTCCGAGCGCGGCGGGCAGCTCGCGCTCGTCGCCATCTCTACCGAAACCGGAATCACGCGTGAGCTCACCTATCGCGACCTTTATCGCGAGGTGAATACCTTCGCAGCGGTGCTTGGTTCGCTCGGTGTGGGCAAGGGCGATCGCGTCGTCATCTATATGCCGAACATCGCCGAAGCGGTATTTGCGATGCTGGCCTGCGCGCGCATCGGTGCCATTCACTCCGTGGTATTCGGCGGATTCGCGGCGCATAACCTGGCGTTGCGCATCGACGACGCACAGCCCAAATTGGTGATCGCAACGGATGCCGGCATGCGTGGCGGCAAGGTCTTTCCCTACAAGCCGCTGGTCGACGCGGCGCTCGAAGAGGCGCGGTATCAGCCGGCCCACGTACTGTTGGTCGATCGGGGACTCGATCCGCAAATGACGCGCATCGCCGGGCGCGATCTTGACTACGCCAGTTTGCGTGCCTCGTATGAAGGCATGGAAGTGCCCGTCACCTGGCTGGAATCGAACGAGCCCAGTTATCTGCTCTATACCTCGGGTACCACCGGCAAGCCCAAGGGCATCCAGCGTGATGTCGGCGGTTATGCGGTAGCGATGGCGATGTCGATCACCACGATCTTCGACGTCGCGCCGGGGCAGGTGATGTTCTCCACCTCCGACGTGGGCTGGGCGGTGGGTCATTCCTACAACGTGTACGCACCGCTGATCGGTGGCGCAACCTCACTGCTGTATGAAGGACTGCCGAGCCAGCCCGATCCGGGCATCTGGTGGCAGCTATGCGAGCGCTACAGCGTGCGTGCCATGTTCTCGTCCCCCACCGCCATTCGCGTGCTGAAGAAGCAGGACGCCAGCTGGCTGAAGAAGTACGACCTGTCGCGGCTCAAGTGGTTGTTCGTTGCCGGCGAGCCCTTGGACGAGCCCACGGCGCATTGGATTACCGAAGGCCTCGGTGTGCCGGTGATCGACAACTACTGGCAGACGGAGACCGGCTGGCCCGCCATCACCCTGATGCCAGGGCTGGATCTCAAGCCCGTAAAGTTCGGCTCGCCAGGCCTGCCCAGTCCTGGCTATCGCATGAAGCTGATCGACGAGGGCACGGGCGAAGAACTGCCGCCCAACCAGAAGGGTGTGCTGGTTTTCGTGCCGCCGTTGCCGCCGGGTTGCCTGAGCACCGTGTGGGGCGACGACGACCGCTACGTCAATAGCTATTTCAGCCACTTCAACGAGCTGCTCTATAGCTCGCTGGACTGGGCGATACGCGACGAGAACGGCTATACGACCATTCTTGGCCGCACCGACGACGTCATCAATGTCGCCGGCCATCGCCTGGGCAGCCGTGAAATCGAGGAGTCGGTGTCCACCCATCCGGCGTGCGCGGAAGTCGCCGTCGTAGGCGTACATGACGATCTGAAGGGGCAAGTGCCTGTGGTATTCGCTACGCTCAAGCAAGGTGTCACGGAAGAGCTGAGCGTCGTGGCGAAGGCGATGCAGCAGCGCGTGGTCGAACAACTCGGCGGCGTGGCGAAGCCCGCGCGGGTGTACGTGGTGAACGCGCTGCCCAAGACGCGTTCCGGCAAGCTGCTGCGACGTTCGTTGCAGGCGCTGGTGCAGCACACTGATCCGGGCGATCTCTCGACACTGGACGACCCAGGCGCGCTGGACGAGGTTCGGCGAGCACTGGAGCGCGGCCCGGACCAAGGTAGCTGAACTGTTGCATTTGCTTCCCTCTCCTTTTTTGGGGGGGCGGAGGGCAGGGTCGGACGCCAATCTGGCGATCGCGACGGTTCGAAGCTGGCTTGGTTTTGCTTTCGGCTCCGCCGCGAGTACCCACCCTTCATCCCAATCTCTGCTCTCCCACGGGGAAGGTCGTCGGGGCTCCCGTCGGGGAGAAAAGATGAGCGCCACGAGCCACGTTTAGCGCATGCAGCGTTCGAAACATTTCATGCTGCCGCGCAACAGGGTTTGCACACACGGTGCGCTAAAATCGATGTTTTAACGCGGAGGTTCCATGGCCCAGATCGCATCCCCCGGCGCGAAGTTTCGCGCGGCTCTGGCGGCTGAACACCCCTTGCAGGTGATCGGCGCCATCAACGCGAACCACGCCTTGCTCGCCAAGCGGGCAGGCTATCGCGCCATCTACCTGTCGGGCGGCGGTGTGGCCGCCGGTTCGTTGGGTCTGCCTGATCTTGGCATCAATACGCTTGACGACGTGCTCACTGACGTGCGCCGCATCACCGACGTATGCGATCTGCCACTGATGGTGGACATCGATACCGGCTTCGGTCCGAGCGCCTTCAATATTGCGCGCACGGTCAAGAGCCTGATCAAGTTCGGTGCGGCGGCCTGCCATATTGAAGACCAGGTCGGCGCTAAGCGTTGTGGCCATCGCCCCGGCAAGGAAATCGTGCCGGTGGGCGAGATGGCCGACCGCGTGAAGGCAGCGGCCGATGCCAAGACCGATGCGGATTTCTTCCTGATCGCGCGCACCGACGCGATCGCCGTGGATGGCGTGGATGCGGCGATTGAGCGGGCCATGGCCTGCGTCGAAGCCGGTGCCGACGGCATCTTCGCCGAGGCGGCCTACGACCTGCCGACCTACCGCCGTTTTGTCGACGCGGTGAAGGTGCCGGTGCTGGCCAATATCACCGAATTCGGCCAGACGCCGCTGTTCAGCGTGGAAGAGCTGGCCACGGCCGGTGTCGGCATCGTGCTTTATCCCTTGTCGGCGTTCCGGGCCATGAACAAGGCGGCCGAAAACGTCTACACCGCGATTCGCCGCGACGGTCACCAGCGCAATGTCATCGACAGCATGCAGACGCGCGAAGAGCTGTACGACCGCATCGGTTATCACGAGTACGAGCGCCGCCTGGACGAGCTTTTTTCCAAGAAGAGCTGATCGTCCCATGGATCCACGCGGCAGCTCGCTGTCGCCTACGTTTGAAGTTGCACGCGTCTTCAGGAGATGTACCGAATGACTGAGCAAACCCTTCCCAAGCCGAAGAAATCCGTCGCCCTGTCCGGCGTAACCGCTGGCAACACGGCGCTTTGCACGGTGGGCCGCAGCGGTAATGATCTGCACTATCGCGGTTATGACATCCACGACTTGGCGGCCAAGGGTTGCTTCGAGGAAGTCGCGTACCTGCTGGTGTACGGCGCGCTGCCGAACTGGGCGGAACTGAATGCCTACCGCGCCAAGCTCAAGCGTCTGCGCGGCCTGCCGGCGCCGGTAAAGAGCGCGCTGGAACTGCTGCCGGCCGCCACCCATCCGATGGACGTGATGCGTACGGGTTGCTCGGTGCTCGGCACCGTGCTGCCGGAGAAGGACGACCATAACCTCACCGGCGCGCGTGATATTGCCGACCGCCTGATGGCGAGCTTCGGTTCGATGCTGCTGTACTGGTTCCACTACAGTCACAACGGCAAGCGTATCGAGACAGAAACCGAAGACGAGTCGATCGCCGCGCACTTCCTGCATTTGTTGCATGGCAGGAAACCCAGCGAACTGCATGCGCATTCGCTGGACAAGTCGCTGGTGCTGTACGCCGAGCACGAGTTCAATGCGTCCACCTTCACCGCACGAGTCATCGCCGGCACCGGTTCGGACATGTATTCGGCCCTCACCGGTGCCATTGGCGCGCTGCGTGGCCCGAAGCACGGTGGCGCCAACGAAGTGGCGATGGAGATCATTGCGCGTTACCGCAACGCGGCAGAAGCGGAAGCCGACATCCGCGCCCGCGTGGAGCGCAAGGAAATCATCATCGGTTTCGGCCACCCGGTTTACACCGTGTCCGATCCGCGTAACGAGATCATCAAGGAAGTTTCACGCAAGCTTTGCACCGAAGGCGGCAATCCGACGCTGTTCGATGTGTCCGAGAAGATCGAGAAGCTGATGTGGGAACAAAAGAAAATGTTCCCCAATCTCGATTGGTTCTCGGCCAGCGCGTATCACATGATGGGCGTGCCGACCGCCATGTTCACGCCGCTGTTCGTCATTGCACGTACGTCCGGCTGGAGCGCCCATGTG
Source organism: Dyella sp. (assembly GCA_036495265.1). GTDB lineage: Bacteria > Pseudomonadota > Gammaproteobacteria > Xanthomonadales > Rhodanobacteraceae > Dyella. Next base: position 557 of record DASXND010000241.1, on the reverse strand, counting down.
ATCGAGCAACGTGAGGATGGCAAGATCATCCGCCCCAGCGCGAACTACATCGGGCCGGAAGACCAGGTCTACGTACCGATCGAAAAGCGCTGATTTCACGCCGATTCGATGTCGAAGAAAAGGGAGCTCTTGGCTCCCTTTTTTTTTCGGTCTTTCGTTTAGGTTCAGGACCCTGTACGACATTGCTATCATTTTGTGTGCACTGGTGTAACGCGCTTGATACACCCGATCTCATGCAACGAAAGTTGTTCGCAATGTGTCGCAATGCATTGTTTTGCCGATCGCTACGGTCGAGCGATTCGAGCCATATTCGCGATTCGCGGATTTACGGTGTAACGGGCATGAATCAGTTGCTGTTCGTTACAGCCTGACCAAACCCAGATTCGATCGCCAAGAGTCCTTCCAAGCCACTGATTTCTAGGACATCACGGAGGTGAACACGGTCATCGGCCCGGTGGCACGCATGTTGCGATGATGTTGTGCTGGGTCGACAACTCCAGCAACACAGGGGGTCACCGCATCGTTCCAGGAGTAATGACTATGCGTAAGACTCTAAT
>DASXND010000240.1:0-2841 GCA_036495265.1 Dyella sp. | reverse complement strand
TTCGCTTCGTCGCGCCGATACACGCAGGTCACGCTGGCCGCGCCCAGGCGGATCGCCGTGCGATTGCAGTCCATGCCGGTGTCGCCACCGCCGAGCACGACCACGTGCTTGCCGCGGAAGTCGAACGCCGGCGGCGGCGATTCGTCGCGCAGCAAGCGCTCGGTATTAGCGATCAGAAATGGCAGCGCGTCGTGCACGCCGTGCAGCTCGCGTCCCGGCAGCTGGGCGTCGACATAGGTGTAGGCACCGGTGCCCACGAAGACCGCGTCGTAATCGTCAAGCAGCTGGCCGAATTCGATATCGCGCCCGACTTCACGGCCGAGCAGGAAACGCACGCCCATGCCTTCGAGCAGCTCGCGGCGCGTGCGCACGACAGCTTTGTCCAGCTTGAACGGCGGAATGCCAAAGGTGAGCAGACCACCGATTTCCCGCTGGCTGTCGTAGACATCGGCCGCGATGCCAGCACGACGCAGGCGGTCCGCACAGGACAGCCCAGCTGGGCCAGCACCCACGATGGCCACCCGCTTGCCAGTCTCGCGCACCGCAGAAAGATCAGGGCGCCATCCCTGGCGTAACGCTTCGTCCGTAACCCAGCGCTCGATGCTACCAATGGTCACCGCACCGAACGACGTTTGTTCCAGCGTGCACGCGCCCTCGCACAGACGGTCCTGCGGGCATACGCGGCCGCAGATTTCCGGCAGCGGGTTGGTCTCGTGCATCAAGGTGGCCGCCTCCATCAGGCGGCCTTCCTCCACCAGCTTGAGCCAGTTCGGGATGTAGTTGTGTACCGGGCAGGCATGCTCGCAATACGGGTTACCGCAGTCGATGCAACGCTCGGCCTGGGTGCCGGCCTGCGCGGCGCCGAAGTCGCCGGAGATCTCGCCGTAGCCAAGCACGCGAATCGATACCGGCACCGTGCGCGGCGTCTGTCGCGATACATTGAGGAACTGGAAGTCCTTGTCGCTCATGCCGCGCTCCTCAGTTCCTCGGCCAGTGCCGACAGGCTCGCAGCCTTCGGCTTCACCAGCCAGAACTTGTACTGCAGCCCGCGGAAGTCATGCAGGATATGGCGTCCCCACTCGCTGCCGGTGAGCTCCACGTGTCGCGCCACCAGGCCGCGCAGATGCTGCATGTAATGCTCCATGCCCTCAGGGGAAATACGCAGGATGTCCACCAGCTCGTGGTTGTAGCAGTCGACGAAGGTGCGTTCGAGATCGAGCACATAGGCAAAGCCACCGGTCATGCCCGCACCGAAGTTGAGACCGACCTTGCCGAGCACGGCCACCACGCCACCGGTCATGTATTCGCAGCAGTGATCGCCAGCGCCTTCCACCACGGCCAGCGCGCCGGAGTTGCGCACGGCGAAGCGTTCGCCCGCGCGACCCGCTGCAAACAGCTCGCCATCGGTCGCGCCATACAGACAGGTGTTGCCGATGATCGCGGCATCCTGGCTGGCAAACGGTGAATCCGCCGGCGGACGCACCACGATGCGGCCACCGGCCATGCCCTTGCCAACGCCGTCGTTTGCTTCGCCGGTGAGATCGATATGCACGCCGCCGGCATTCCACGCGCCGAGGCTCTGACCCGCTGAACCGGTGAGCTTCAACACGAGCGGATGTGCATCCATACCGTGATCGCCGTGACGACGAGCCACTTCACCGGATAGGCGTGCGCCAATCGCACGATCGATGTTCGCAATATCGAAGGTGAACACGCCGCCGCTGCGCTGAATGATGGCCTCGCGGGTTGCCGTATCGATGCGCTCCGCCAACTCGGCTTCGTCACGCATCGGATTGCGTGGCAGCGTGCAGGCGAAGTCGACGTTTGCACCCAGTGAGCCGGTACCGATCAGCGGCAGCAGGTTCAGCTTGTGCTGTACCGGCGTGGTGCCATCGACCTGTTCCAGCAGGTCGGCGCGGCCGATGATCTCATCGAGACTGCGCACGCCCAGCTGGGCGAGATGCGCACGCACATCTTCGGCGACGAAGCGGAAATAGTTGATCACCATTTCCGGCAGGCCGATGAAGTGCTCCTTGCGCAGCACCGGATGCTGCGTGGCGACGCCGGTGGCACAGTTGTTCAAATGACAGATGCGCAGGTATTTGCAGCCCAGCGCCACCATCGGGCCGGTGCCGAAGCCGAAACTTTCCGCACCGAGCAGTGCGGCCTTGATCACGTCGAGGCCGGTCTTCAAGCCACCGTCGGTCTGCAGGCGCACGCGCCCACGCAGGTCGTTGCGGCGCAGCGTCTGCTGCGTCTCGGCCAGGCCCAGCTCCCACGGCGTGCCCGCGTACTTGATGGAGGTCAGCGGACTGGCACCCGTACCACCATCGTGACCGCTCACCGTGATGAGATCCGCACCTGCCTTCACCACGCCCGCCGCGACCGTGCCGACGCCGGCATGGCTGACCAGCTTCACCGAGACCAGCGCCGAGGGATTGACCTCCTTGAGGTCATGGATCAGTTCGGCCAGGTCTTCGATGGAATAGATGTCGTGATGCGGCGGCGGCGAGATCAGGCCGATGCCTGGCTTGGCGTAGCGCAAGCGCGCGATGGTGGCGTCCACCTTGTGGCCCGGCAGCTGACCGCCTTCGCCGGGCTTGGCGCCCTGGGCGATCTTGATCTGCAGCACTTCGGCATTGACCAGGTAGGCCGGCGTGACGCCGAAGCGACCCGAGGCGACCTGCTTGATCTTGGACATCTTCTCGGTGCCGTAACGCGCCGGATCTTCGCCGCCTTCGCCGGAATTGCTGCGCGCGCCGAGCCGGTTCATCGCGACGGCCAGCGCCTCGTGCGCTTCGGGCGATAGCGCGCCCAGCGACATGCCTGCGGAATCGAAAC
>DASXND010000239.1:0-7554 GCA_036495265.1 Dyella sp. | reverse complement strand
ACGGTGAGGCTGCCGTTCGACAGCAGCTGAACCTGCAACGCGGTATCGAGACGTGATGGCGAATGGACTGACATGCCATGGCGGACGCTGGGGCGCGACCGATATCGACCAGTGGGTGGACTTGGTCCGCGAGCATACTGGCAACGCCGCGTAATGCTTCGTGAAATCAACGGGCATGGCTTGTGGTCTCGACACCCACTAAGCGAACAAGCTTCCGTTACCTTTTTCTACACGCAACACATGCACCTCGTCGCGCCATGATCGAATTCGCCCGCCATGCCTATGGCACACGCGCTCCCCATGGAGGCGGTTGGAGCTCACCCGGGTGCCGAGCTTTTTGCGCCCCTGACGCAAGAAATTCCGACTTGCCGCAGCCCGCGAAAAGCAGCCTCAGGCCAGCCGAACTCCATGCCAAAAATACTGCCGCTAAATCAACCTTCCGCACTGGTGGACGACGCATGGCTTGACCAGCTTCAGCGCGCCGCGTTCGAGTACTTCCCGAGCAATACGAACCCGTCCAACGGCCTGGTGGCCGATACGTCGCGCGACGGTTCTCCGGTCAGCATTGCGGTGGTGGGGCTAGCGCTGTCGTGTTACCCGGTGGCGGTCGAGCGGGGCTGGATAGGACGCGACGAAGCGGCGCGATACTGTCTCGCCGCGCTGCGTTTTTTTTCCGCCAGCGATCAGAGCGGCGCGCCATCGGCGACCGGCTACCAAGGCTTCTATTTCCATTTTCTCGATATGCACACCGGCACGCGGGTATGGCAATCGGAACTTTCGATGATCGACACCGCGCTGTTGATCGCCGGCGTGCTGACGGCAGCGCGGTACTTTTCCGCGGCAACCGCGCAAGAGACCGAGCTGCGCGAGCTCGCCGATGCTCTCTATCGTCGCATCGACTGGTCCTGGGCCCAGGATGGCGGCGCCACGATCCGGCAGGGATGGAAGCCCGAATGCGGTTTCCTGCATTACGGCTGGGAGGGGTATAGCGAGGCGATTGTGTTGTACGCGCTGGCCATGGGCTCGCCAACGCACCCGATCACCGCGGAGTGCTACAAGGCGTGGACGGCGACCTATCAGTGGGAAAATCTGTACGACTTCGATTTCCTCTACGCCGGCCCGCTGTTCGTGCATCACTACTCGCACGCATGGATCGACTTTCGCGGCATACGCGACAGCTTCATGCAGCAAAAGCGCTCCGACTATTTTGAAAACACGCGGCGCGCCACCTACATCCAGCGCGAATATGCGCAACGCAATCCGTACGAATTTGCCGGCTACGGCGAAAACTGCTGGGGCCTGACCGCGTGCGACGGTCCCGTCGGCAACGTCCTTGGCGTATCGGGTGTCACACACCGTCTGTTTGGCTATGCGGCGCGTGGCGTGCCCTTTGGGCCCGATGACGGCACCCTGTCCTGCCCGACCGTGGTCGCATCATTACCGTTTGCGCCCGATATCGCGCTCGAGGCCATGCAATACATGCTGACGCGCTATCCGCAGATCATTACCGACGGACGCCTGGCCAGCAGTTTCAACCCGACGCTCGTCGACAGCGAGGGTTGTCCCTGGGTCTCTGCCGGGCATTACGGCCTCGATCAGGGCGTCATGATGATGATGATCGAGAACCACCGTAGCGGCTGGCTGTGGGCACTGATGCGCGAATGTCCCTATCTCACGAACGGCCTGCGCAAAGCGGGTTTTGCGGGAGGCTGGCTGGACCAGCTTGCCGCCGGCAACGCAGGGGTGAGCTGATGGCCAACTCAAGGGACGCATCGGCAGCTCCGCCCGAGGATATCTACGAACGCGATCGCACCGCCAACGTGCATCCTCCGTCCTGGATCAATCCGCAGCCGGCCGCGCGCTATCAGCTGGCGGTGATCGGCGGCGGACCGGCCGGCCTGGTCGCTGCCAAGACCGCGGCGACCCTGGGTGCCAGGGTCGCCCTGATCGAGCGCGACCGAATCGGTGGTGCTTGCCTCAATACCGGCAGCGTGCCATCGAAAGCCATGATTCGTACCGCGCAGGTCTATGCCGATATGCGCGATGCCAGGCGCTTTGGCGCGCAGGTTCCCACCGGTATCGAGTTCGACTTTGCCGCCGTGATGGACCGTGTGCGGCGCATTCGCTCGCATATGAGTGGCAACGAGTCCGCCCAGCAACTGGTCGATCAGGGCATTGATGTGTTCTTTGGTGAGGCCAGCTTTATCGCAGCGGACACGATCAAGGTCGACGACCAGATCATTCGCTTCGGCAAGGCCATGATCGCCACCGGCGCACGCGTAGGCATTCCCGATATTCCAGGTCTTGCCGAGGCCAAGCCGCTGAACAGCAGGACGGTGTTCGACGTGACCGAGTTGCCGCGGCGCCTGCTGATCATCGGTGGTGGACCCGTGGGTTGTGAGATAGCGCAGGCGTTCTGCCGCCTGGGCTCGAAAACGACGATTGTGCAGGACATGCCGCTGTTCCTGGGCAATGAAGAGCGTGATGCGGCACAGATTCTGTCAGACGCGCTTGCGCGCGACGGCGTCGAAGTTCGGCTCAATACCAACGTCACCGCGGTACGCATCGAAGGCGGCGAGAAGCTGGTGGACCTGGTCAGCGACGACTACCGAAACACCATTGCCGTGGATGTCATCGGCGCCGGCGTTGGCTACGCTCCCAATGTGCAGGGGCTGGGCCTGGAGGCGGCCGGTGTCGAGTACGACACCAAGAGCGGCATACGCGTGGACGACTTCATGTGTACCAGCCAGCCGAACATTTATGCCGCCGGGGACGTTTGCCTGGAGCACAGGTTTACCCACACGGCGGAGGCCTCGGCGCGCATCGTGGTGCAGAACGCGCTGTTTCGCGGGCATGAGCGCTTGAGCGCCCTGGTGCTGCCCTGGTGCACGTTCACCGACCCGGAAATTGCCCATGTCGGCCTGTATGTAAGAGAAGCCAATCGGCTTGGCATCCCGATCAAGACCTTCACCATACCGATGCATGAGGTCGATCGCGGGGTGACCGACAGCGAGCAGCGCGGCTTCGTGAAGATCCATGTCCTTGAGGGCACGGACAAGATTCTTGGCGCCACCATCGTCGCGCGCCATGCCGGCGACATGATCAACGAGATCACGCTGGCCATCATGGCGGGCATCCGACTGCGCATGCTGGCCAAGGTGATCCACGCCTATCCCACCCAGGCCGAGGCGATTCAAAAGGCCGCCGAGGCTTATTACCGGACACGCTTCACACCACGGATACAAGCCAGGTTCCGGGGTTCGCTGACGCGATGAATAACGCGCGGCGCCCTTCCCCGGCCCGTTCACCAAGAAACACATCGAGATTTCAGTCGAGGACATCGTATGAACATTGGCATGATCGGCCTCGGGCGCATGGGCGCCAATATGGCCCAACGATTGATGCAGGGCGGCCACCAGCTGGTGGGTTTCGATCTGAACGCGCAGGCGCGTAGCGAGCTGGAGAAAAAGGGTGCCCAGTCGCGCGAATCGCTGTCGGCCCTGGTGACGGCACTGAGCGCACCGCGCGTGCTGTGGCTGATGGTGCCCGCCGGCGAAATCACCGATAGCACCCTCAATGCCCTCATGCCCATGTTGCAAGCAGGCGACACCGTGATCGATGGCGGCAATTCCTACTACAAGGACACCTTGCGCCGCGCCCAGCAATTCGCCAGCAAGGACATTGCCTATGTCGATTGCGGCACCAGCGGCGGCGTGTGGGGCCTGGCCGAGGGCTATAGCATGATGGTCGGCGGCGACGAAGCGGTCGTCGAACGCCTCAGGTCGATTTTCGAAACGCTGGCGCCGGGCAAGGACCAAGGCTGGAGTCGGGTCGGCCCAGTCGGCTCCGGGCACTTCGTGAAGATGGTCCACAACGGCATCGAGTACGGCATGATGCAGGCCTATGCGGAAGGCTTCGCGATACTCCAGCAAAAGCAGGCATTTGCCCTGGATCTGCACGCCATTGCCGAACTCTGGCGCTACGGCAGTGTGATTCGCTCGTGGCTACTGGACCTTACCGCCGATGCCTTGCAGAAGAATCCGCAAATGAGCGGCATTGCGCCCTACGTGGTCGACTCCGGCGAAGGTCGCTGGACGGTGGACGAGGCCATCGAGCTCAATGTGCCCGCTCCAGTGATCACCCAGTCGCTGATCGAGCGGTTGCGCTCGCGCGACAAGGATTCCTTCTCCGACAAGCTGCTGTCGGCCATGCGCAACGAATTCGGTGGCCATCCGATCAAGAAGGAATGAGCGCAGCGGTTACGGGCATCACTTGCCGAGCACGGCCTTCGCGCGCGCGTAAACGTTGTCCACGGTGAATCCGTATTTGGGCAACAGCACCTCGATAGGTGCGGAGGCCCCGAAGCGCTCGACGCCCAGCATGTCGCCGTACGCACCGATATAACGCTCCCAGCCTTGCGATACGCCAAGCTCGACCGCCAGTCGCGCTTTCACTGACGGCAGCAGCACTGCGTCGCGTTTGGCCTGCGGGAGTGCTTCGAACAGCTCCCAACTCGGCATCGAGACGCAGCGCACCGCGACGCCCTCCGCTTCCAGTCGCTCGGCCGCCTGGACGATAAGACTTACTTCCGAACCGGTGGCGATAAGAATCAGTTCCGGCTGGCCGTCCTTCGCATCGGCAAGTACGTAGGCGCCTTGCCGCAGTCCGTCTGCCGACGCATAGCGGCTGCGATCAAGCGTCGGTACCTCCTGCCGGGTGAGCGCGAGGGCCACCGGGCGGCTACGCGTTTCCACCGCCACCTGCCAGGCGACCGCCGCTTCGTTGGCGTCGGCGGGACGGATCAGCACCAGCCTGGGCATCGCCCGCAGGCTGGCCAGGTGCTCCACCGGCTGATGGGTGGGTCCGTCCTCGCCCAGGCCGATGCTGTCATGGGTGAATACGTGAATGACGTGCAGCCCCATCAGGGCCGCCAGGCGGATGGCGGGGCGCATATAGTCGGAGAAAATCAGGAACGTCGCACCGAACGGCAGCAAGCCCCCATGCGCGGCGATGCCATTGGCGATGGCGCCCATGGCGTGTTCGCGCAAACCAAAATGCAGGTTTCTGCCCTGCCGGCTCCAGCCGGCCGAGTCGGACCCTTGCAGGTCTTCGCCCTTGCTGGCGTCTGGATTGAAATCGCCCAGGCCTTTCAGCGCGGTCTTGGTCGAGCTGTCGAGATCGGCCGAGCCACCGGTGAGTGCGGGAAGCTTGGACGCGCTTGCGTTCATGCTCTTGCCGACGGCGTCGCGCGTAGCCATGCCTTTGGCATCCGCGGGAAAACTCGGGATATCGGCATTCCATCCGGACGGCAACTCTCCGCTCACGGAGCCGATCAGCTCGGCATGCCGCTCGGGGAAGGCCTTGGCAAAAGCGCCCATCCGCACGTTCCAGTCGGCCTGGTCACGTTTCCCTTGATCTACCTTGGTACGGAAGTTCTTAAGAACGTCGTCCGGCACCAGGAAATCGGGTTCGATAGGCCAACCGAGATTCTCCTTGGTCTTGCGCACATTGTCAGCGCCCAAGGGCGATCCATGCGCCTTGGTCGTGTCCTGCTCGGGCGAGCCGTAGCCAAGATGCGTGCGCACGAGGATCAGCGTTGGCCGGCTTTTTTCGTCCCGGGCCGCGCGCAGCGCCTGGTCGATGGCACCCAGGTCGTTGCCATCGGCCACCCTCAGGGTATGCCATCCATACGCCTCGAAGCGGGCGGCGCGATCCTCGGTAAAGGTCATGTCGGTGCCTGCCGCGAGCGTCACCCTGTTGTCGTCGTACAGGACGGTGAGCTTGCCGAGTTGAAGATGCCCGGCCATGGACGCGGCCTCTTGCGAGACACCTTCCATGATGTCGCCATCGCTGACGATCGCATAGGTGTAATGGTCGATCACCGTGTGCCCTGGCTGGTTGTAGCGGGCAGCCAGCTGAGCTTCCGCGATGGCCATGCCCACGGCGTTGGCAATGCCCTGCCCCAGCGGACCAGTGGTGGTTTCCACGCCCGGTGTTTCGCCGCGCTCCGGGTGCCCTGGTGTCTTGCTGCCCCACTGGCGAAATTGCTTGAGGTCGTCCATCGAGAGCGCGTAACCGGTCATATGCAACAGGCTATACAGCAGCGCGGAGCCATGGCCGGCCGACAGCACGAAACGGTCGCGATCAAACCAGTCCGGGTCTTGCGGGTTGAACCTGAGCCAGTGCATCCACAGCACGTAGGTCATGGGCGCGGCGTCAAGCGGCAGCCCGGGGTGGCCGCTATTGGCCTTTTGCACCATGTCGACGGAAAGAAAACGAAGCGTGTTGATGGATCGTTGGTCGAGATCGTTGGCCATGGGACACCTGTAGAGGGCACGGTGACACGATGCGAATGTGCGTGTGTTGCAGCTTTCAGGAGCTCTTCAGTGCGGCATCCACAATCTGCTGCGCTTCCTGCAGGATGGATTTCAAATGGGCCTCATCCTTGAAGCTCTCTGCATAGATCTTGTAGATGTCTTCGGTTCCCGACGGACGCGCCGCGAACCAGCCACTCGCCGAAGTCACCTTGATGCCGCCGATCGACGCGTCGTTGCCTGGCGCGCGATCCAGCACCTGCTCGATCGGCTCGCCCGCCAACTGCTTGCCCTGCACCTGCTTGGGCGAGAGCTTTGCCAGCGCGGCTTTCTGGACCGGCGTTGCGGGCGCCTCCACCCGATCGGCACATGGTTCGCCCAGTTCGCCGACCAGATCGCGATATAGCTCGCCGGGATCGCGGCCGCGACGCGCGGTGATTTCAGCAGAGAGCAGCGCTGCAGTGATGCCGTCCTTGTCGGTGGTCCAAACGGAGCCATCCCGACGAAGGAACGACGCGCCGGCGCTCTCTTCGCCGCCGAAACCGAGCGAGCCGCCAAACAGGCCGTCGACGAACCACTTGAAGCCCACCGGCACCTCGTAGAGCTTGCGCTGCAGGCGTTTGGCCACGCGATCGATCAGTGCGGTGCTCACCACCGTCTTGCCCACCGCAGCGCCACCACCCCATTTCGGGCGATGCTGGAAGAGATAGTCGATCATGACGGCAAGATAGTGGTTAGCCACCAGCAGACCGCTGCTACGCGTCACGACGCCATGGCGGTCATGATCGGTATCGCAGGCGAAGGCGACGTCGTACTGACTCTTCAGTCCAATCAACCGCTGCATGGCGTAGGACGACGAAGGGTCCATGCGGATCCTGCCGTCCCAATCGACCGTCATGAAGCCAAATTGCGGATCGACTTCTTCGCTGACTACGGTGAGGTCGATCTTGTAGCGCGCCGCGATCGGCTTCCAGTAGTGCACGCCGGCTCCGCCGAGCGGATCGACGCCCAGATGAATGCCGGCACTGCGGATCGTTTCGAAATCGATCACGCCGCCGAGATCGCCGACGTAGGCATCGAGAAAATCGTATTCATGGGTGGTGCCCGCATGGCGCGCACGACTAAGCGGCATGCGGCGGACCTCCTTGAGGCCGCCCTCGATCAGCGCATTGGCACGATCCTGGATCCAGCCGGTGATGTCGGTGTCGGCAGGGCCGCCGTTGGGCGGGTTGTATTTGAA
>DASXND010000238.1:0-6726 GCA_036495265.1 Dyella sp. | reverse complement strand
GTGTGCGGCTACATGGCCGGCCTGATCGGTTCGTCCAACAGCCCGCTGTCGGGCGTGGGCATCCTGGTGGTGATTGCCGCCGCGCTGCTGCTGGTGGCCTTCGTCAAACCCTATGTGAGTCCGGAACAGGGCAAGGCGCTGGTGGCGTTCGCCCTGTTCATCACCTCGGTGGTGTTCACGGTGGCGGCCATCGCCAACAACAACCTGCAGGATCTGAAGACCGGTCAGCTGGTGGATGCCACGCCGTGGAAGCAGCAGGCGGCATTGGTGATCGGCGTGATCGCCGGTGCGGCGGTGATTCCGCCGGTGCTGGATCTGCTCAACAAGGCCTACGGCTTCGTCGGTGTCGCCGGTGCAGGCGCCCATGCGCTTCCGGCGCCGCAGGCGGGCCTGATCTCGGCGCTGGCGCAGGGCGTGATCACCAACAACATCGACTGGAGCCTGATCATTACCGGCATCTGGATCGGCGTGGCGATCATCGCGGTGGACGAGATCCTGGCGCGCACGACCAAGCGTATGCGCATTCCACCGTTGGCGGTGGGCCTGGGTATCTATCTGCCCACGGTAAGCACGCTGATGGTCGTGGTCGGTTCGCTGGTCGGCTGGTATTTCGACCGTCGCGCGGATCGCTCGGCCAAGCCCGAGACCACCAAGCAGCTTGGCGTGCTGCTCGCCTCCGGCCTGATCGTGGGCGAGAGCATCGTCGGCGTGCTGATTGCCGCCGTTGTCGCGTTCGCCGACAAGCTGGGCTTCAGCAATCCGGCAGCGCCGCTAGCGCTGGTCGGCCCCGGCTTCGCAGAGACCGCGGAGTGGATCGGCGGCATCGCCTTCGCCGCCATCGTCTTCGTGCTGTATCTCTGGGTGGCCCGGATGGCCAAGGGCTTGAACGGCAAGGCCTGAGTTTCAGGGTCGCGGCCTGCCTGAAGCGGCCGCGACCAAATGTCATCCCCGCATGCCACGATCGAACAGGAATGCGCCTTGACCGGCTATCCTTAGGGGTGCTTTGAATAGGTTTCCACAGACGCCATGATGTCTGGAAGGCCCGCAGGCCGTGCCGCATGGCGCCGGGGAGACTGGCCGTCTTGCCAAGCCGTGCGGCACGGCCTGCGGGCCTTCCAGACATCACCCCGTCATCGGAGATCAGCATGTTGGGGCCGGCCCTGTCTGCCCGCATCTCTTCGGTGCGACGGCTCGACAGGCGGCCAGCCTGCCTTCGCCGCCGCCCCTGTGATCTGCGCGCAGACAGGGCCGGTGGCGTCTGTGGAAACCTATTCAAAGCACCCCCAGGGTCGCAGTGAAGTCCTGCGTGTTAGGTCGATGTGGAGGCGGTAAACGCGTGGTGGAGCAGACTGGGGCGGAGGCCCCGATTTCCGGAGACGTGCTGGCTCGTCCTGGCCTGATGGTCAGGCTGCGCCGGTTGGCCGGTCCCCTGCTTTCGGTGGCGATGCTGTGCCTGGCCCTGTGGGCGCTGCGCCGCCTCGCCAGCGAAGTGAGCTACCGCGAGGTCGCCCGCTACGTTCACGGTCTTGAGAATTATCGCGTCGCGCTGGCTGTACTGCTGACCGCAGGCAGCTATGGCGTGATGATCCTGTACGACTGGTTTGGCCTGGCCTACGTCGGCAAGCGCCTGCCAGGCGCACAGGTCAGCCTGATTTCCTTCATCAGCTACGCCTTCAGCAACGCGCTGGGCATGGCGCTGTTGATCTCCGGTTCGATCCGCTACCGCTTCTATATTCAGGCTGGCCTGAGTACGGCTGAAGTGGCGAAGGTCGTGCTCTACTGCACCCTGAGTTTCTGGCTGGGCTTGCTTGCGCTCACTGGCGTGACCTTGCTGCTGGTGCCGGTGCCGCCATCACTACCACTGGCCAACTGGCGATTGCCGGTGGCCGCGGTGCTCACCGCGATTCCACTACTGTGGTTGGTAGGCAATCGCTTGTTGGGACGACCGCTACGCCTCTGGCGCTGGCGCGTCAGCTTGCCGTCCACGCCTATCGCCGCGCGCCAGATCCTGGTCGGTGCAGTGGACTGGGGCCTGGCGGCCTACGTGCTCTACCTGTTGATGCCGGACCAGGTCGACACGGGCTTCGGGCATTTCCTGGCGATCTTCGTGCTGGCACAGATCGCCGGCCTGGTCAGCCATGTCCCGGGTGGACTCGGTGTCTTCGAGGCCGTGATGCTGGCCGGCTTTGGCGCCGCTGGTAACCAGGGCCTGGAGGCGCCGATTCTCGGTGCACTGGCTGCCTACCGTCTGATTTACTACTTCCTGCCGCTGTTCGCTGCCACCTTGGTGGTGCTGTGGCGAGAGGCGCGCGGACTGCGCCAGAAGGCATTGCTGGCGCCGTGGTTCACGGGGCTGCTGCCGCCGTTCTTCGCGGGCCTGACGCTGGTCTCGGGTGCCGTCCTGCTGTTCTCCGGTGCCACTTCCGCGCTACCGACGCGCATGGCGATCCTGCGTGACGTGCTGCCGCTGGCGGTGCTGGAAGTCTCCCACTTCCTGAGCAGCGTGGTCGGCATGATGCTGCTGATCCTGGCGCGCGGACTGCAGCGCCGGCTGGATGCGGCCTATGTGCTGACCCTGGTCTTGCTAGTGCTGGGCGCGGTGCTGTCGCTGCTTAAGGGCATCGACTACGAAGAAGCCATCCTGCTGTCCTTGCTGGCCCTGGCGCTGGCGCCGGCACATCAGCTGTTCTACCGGCGCACCTCGCTGTTCAGTGCCAGCTTCTCGATGGGCTGGATCATCGCGATTCTCGCCGTGCTCGGTTGTGCCGGCTGGCTGGTGGGCTTCAGCTATAAGCACGTCGAATACAGCAACAACCTGTGGTGGGAATTCAGTTTCTATCACGGTGGCGCACCGCGAGCGTTGCGTGCACTGGTGGGAGCGGCGGCCGCGGGCCTGCTGTTTGCGCTGGCCAACCTGATCCGTCCGGCGCGACCGGATTTGCGCTTGCCGAACGAAGCGGAGCTGCAGCGGGCGCTGCCGCTGATCAAGCAGTATTCGTCCGCACAAGCGCATCTGGCGCTGATGGGCGACAAGACGCTGCTATTCGATGCCGAAGGCAAGGCCTTCATCATGTACGACGTGGAAGGCCGCAGCTGGGTTGCCATGGGCGATCCGGTGGGTGAGTCGGACCACGCGCGTCGTGAGCTGGTGTGGACTTTCCGTGACCAGTGCGAGCGCGCAGGCGGCTGGCCGCTGTTCTACCAGGTACGGCCGGAGGACCTGGATCTCTATCTCGAAGTGGGCATGAACCTGCTGAAGATCGGCGAGGAAGCCCGTGTGTTGCTTAGCAGCTTCAACCTCGACGGCAAGTCGAAGAAGGTACTGCGCAACACCATCAACAAGCTCACACGCGAAGGCATGCGCTTGGAGATCGTGCCGGCGGAAGCCGTGGCGTCGCTGCTGCCACGCCTGAAGAAAATCTCGGACGCATGGATGCGCGACAAGGGCGTGCGCGAGAAGGGTTTTTCGCTGGGTACGTTCGACCCGCATTACCTGGAGCGCACACCGATGGCCCTGGTATGGCAAGGCGAGGAGCTGGTGGCGTTTTCCAACCTGTTCCTTACCGATAGCAAGGAGGAGGCGTCGCTGGACCTGATGCGTCACCTGCCCGACGGCACCTCGGGCATCATGGATTTCATGTTCATCGAATTGATGACGTGGGCCAAGCAAGAAGGCTACCGCTGGTTCAATCTCGGCATGGCGCCGCTTTCCGGTCTGCAGAACCGCCGCAGCGCGCCGCTGTGGAGTCGCCTGGGTGCGATGCTGTTCGGACGCGGCGAGCGTTTCTACAACTTCCGCGGCCTGCACAAGTACAAGGACAAATTCGACCCGGTGTGGGAACCTCGCTACCTGGCCGTGCCCAATGGCATTGCCTTGCCGCTGGTGTTTGCCAACGTGGCGAGCCTCATTTCGGGTGGACTTTCGGGCATGGTGCGCCGTTGAAACGACTTTGGAAGTTAGTAGCGCTGGTATTTGTGTTGGCTGGGGCGATCGGGCTGTGGGCCTGGCAGCCGTGGCATCACGCCAGCATCGACGAATCGATCTTGATGGTGCCTGCCGCGCCGGGCGTCACGCCGCCGGTGGGACGCGAGGACGTGGTCGCGATCTTCTATTCGGGCGACGGCGGCTGGCGCGACCTGGACCAGTCGCTGGGCAAGATCATGGCGTCGCACGGCATTCCGGTGGTGGGCATCAGTCTGCTCAAGTACTACTGGCGTGAGCGCTCGGCGGAAGCTTCCGCGGCCGATCTCGATGCGCTCATCGCACGCATGGTGGCAGAGGGCGACAAGCGGCGCGTCTGGCTGATCGGGTTCTCGTTCGGTGCGGACGTGCTGCCTTCGATCGTCGGCAAGCTTAGCCCGGAGGGGCGCGATCGCATTGCCCAAGTGGTGATGCTGTCGCCGAGCAAGGACGTGAATTTCGAAATCGAAATGGAAGGCTATATGAAGGAGGGCTGGTGGAAGACCCATACCCAGGACTTCTTCCAGTGGCTCAACCCGGTTCATCACTACGCCGCCATGCCGCCATTGCTGGCGTTGAACGGCAAGCCCCCGGTGGTCTGCTACTACGGCGTCCAGGACAAGGCCGACACCATCTGCGCCGAACCCAACTTACCGTCCTGGATCAAGGTCTACGAAAAGACCGGCGACCACCACTTCGACTACAACTACGAAGGGTTGGCGCTACAAATGATCAACGATTTGCCAGCCGCGGCACCTGCCTCCGGCGAGGCGCACTGACGAAGCGCTCCCTCAGTGAAATCAGCCGGGGTAGAGGACGCGACCTACGGCCATGTCGGGCGCTGCTTCCATTGACAGATCTCGTCGCAAGGCCATGCGCACCTTGTTCGACTTCGTGATGGAGAGACCGGGTTGATGAACATGATGCCGAGCAAGGGAGTCATCAGTACGCGCAACCATGGCATCGACCTGTTGCGCGGTATTTCCATCCTGCTGGTGGTGCTGCATCACATTGGCCTGCGCATTCCGCTGAAGAAAAGCCTGCTCGCCGATAACCTGCCGACACGGTTGCTGAGTGCGTTGAACTACAACGGCTACGAGGCCGTTTTTGTCTTCTTCGTGATCTCGGGGTTTCTGATTGCGAGCAATACGCTTCGTCGCGATGGCTCGCTTGCGCAGATCGACCTGCGCGCGTTCTACGCCAGGCGCTTCTCGCGCATTGCGCCCTGCCTGCTGTTGCTGGTGGCGGTGCTCGGCGTTTTGCATTTGCTGGGCGTGGACGATTATGTGATCCATCGTGAAGGGCAATCGCTGCCGCGCGCGATCGTGGCAGCACTGGGCTTTCACCTGAACTGGTACGAGGGACGCACCGGCTATCTCCCCGGCAACTGGGATGTGCTGTGGTCATTATCGATCGAAGAAGTGTTCTACATCGGTTTCCCCATCGTGTGCCTGCTGACGCGGCGCACCTGGATACTCGTGCCGATGCTGGTAGTGCTGACGCTATCGTTGCCGTTCACCCGTGCCGCACTTGAAGGCAATGAGATCTGGCAGGAGAAGGCTTATTTGCCAGGCATGGCAGCGATCGCGACTGGTGTGCTTGCAGCGCTGGTGACGGTGCGCTGGCCTGCGCCGCCGTCGGGTGTGGTGAGAGCCGTGCAGTGGGTCGGCGTCCTCGGGCTGCTTGCCGTCCTGCTGGCCGAGCACTGGCTGTGGCCGCTTTTGCACGACGGCTCCATGCTGGTACTGACGCTGTCTTCGATGGGGCTGGTCGTGGCCTGCCAGTGGCGGCAAAATTCGCCCGCGTTGCCGGGCCTGGGTTGGCTGCGTCGATGGGGGCAGCTCAGCTACGAGATCTATCTCACCCACATGTTCGTCGTGTTCGCAGTGGTGCGCGCACACAGGGCGATGGGCGGTGATCCCGCGCTCGGCTTCCTGTGGTACCTGCCAGCGCTGCCGTTGTGCTGGCTGCTGGGTGCGATGGTGGAGCGTTATATCTCAACGCCGTCGGAGCGTCGGTTGCGCACCAGGCTGCTCTCGCCCTCGGCCGTGGATCGGCCGGCTGTGCAGCCGGCGGTCGCCACGGACTGAAGCGTGGCCGGTTAGCGATAGCGATTGATGCTGTCGCGCAGTTCCAGTGTGGCGGCGCGTGCGGCGTGCGCGAAATCTTCGCCCGTACCGGCATAGAGAATGGCGCGGGACGAGCTGATCAGCAGCCCGGTGCCATCAACGCTGCGACCGTTTCGCACTACGGCTTCCACATCACCGCCCTGTGCGCCGATGCCGGGCACCAGCAAGGGCATATCGCCGACCAGGGCGCGTACTTCACGCAATTGCTCGGGCCACGTAGCACCGGTAACGAGTGCGCAGTTCCGGTTGCCGTTCCAGTCGCTGGCGATGATCTTGGCCACGTGCTGGTAGAGCGGCAAGCTGTTGCCGTCCTCGTCGGTTACTCGCAGATCCTGCAGGTCAGCCGCGCCCGGATTTGAGGTGTGGCAGAGCAGGATCACGCCCTTGTCGGCGTGGTTGAGGAAAGGCTGGATCGAATCGCGGCCGAGATACGGGTTGAGCGTCACCGCATCGGCGCCATAGCGTTCAAACGCTTCGGTGGCGTAATGCTGGGCGGTGCTGCCGATATCGCCGCGCTTGGCGTCGAGGATCACCGGCACGCCGGGATGGCTGGCGTGGATATGGGCGATCAGCCGTTCCAGCGCATCCTCCGCGCGCAAGGCGGCGAAGTGGGCGATCTGCGGCTTGTACGAGCAC
>DASXND010000237.1:0-2962 GCA_036495265.1 Dyella sp. | reverse complement strand
TCCAGCGTGCGCGGGTTGACCCCCAGCAACGCCTCCTTGGCCCCGTAGCTATAGGTAACCACGCCGGTATCGAACCAGGCCGAGCTACCCGGCAGGTCGGTCAAGGCCTTGGCGATCCAGCCGCCGGTACACGACTCGGCCGTCACCAGCATCAGGCGCCGCAGCTGCACGCTCGCGGCCACCTGCTCGGCCAGGGCCAGCAGATCGGCATCGGTGGGAACGGACAACTCCATGAAAAACTCCTGGCGAAGGCGGCCACGGTCAAGCCGCTCCTTCTACCCCCTTCCGCCAGTCAGGCCAAGGCCTTGACGAACGGCAGATCAGCCGCCCCAGATGGTCTGGGCATAGCGCAGGAAATTCGCACCGAGGATTTTTTCGATCCGCCCGCTGGAATAGCCCTTCGCCGCAAGCAACTGCGCCAGCTTCTGGAACTGCTGCGGCCCGCGCAGATCGACCACGAACGGATAGGTATCCGCTCGTTCCCCGGCCGCGCTGATGCCGGCCGCGGTCCGCTGGGCGATTTCCTTCGCCAGTGCCGCTTGGTAGACCTCGAGATCGTCGATCTGCGTCACCGAACCATCGGTGCCGATGCCGACATGGTCCTCGCCACAAATATTCACCGCATGGTCGATGTGCGCCACCACATCCTCGGCATGGGCATGGCCGCTGGCGTTGAGGAACGGCATGAAGTAGATGCCGATGAAGCCGCCCCGCTCCGCCACCAGCCTTAGCTCGGCGTCGGTCTTGTTTCTCGGCAGATCGGTCACCGCACGGCAACCGGTATGATTGATCGAGATCGGCGCGGTGGAAGCGCGCGCCGCATCCAGGCAGGTCTGCTCGCCACTATGCGAAAGATCGACCATGACGTGGCGCGCATTGAGCCGCGCCACGACCTCGCGACCGAACGGCGTCAGTCCGCGGTTTTGCGCTGCCATCGAGCCATCACCCAGCTGGTTGGCCGGGTTATAGGTGAGCTGGAACACCCGCACGCCCAGGTCGGCAAAGATGTCGACGCGCTTGGCGTCGTTGCCCATCATGGCGCCGTTCTGGAAGCCGTAGATCAGCCCGACCTTTTTCTCGGCCTTGGCCCGACGGATATCGGCAGCGGACAGCACTTTCATCACGTCCCGATCGTGCTGGCGCACCAGGGCATCGGTGGCGGCGATATCGCGCACGCAGGCCTCGAACGGGTCATCCGGCCCGGACACATAACCCAGCGTGATGTTGACCGCGGTGAGTCCGGATGCGTGCGCTTCCGCCAGCACGCGCGGCGTCAGCTCCGGCACCAGGCCATCGGATCCGCGGTTGGGGTCATCGAGGCCGCCCAATGCGTTGATGATGATGCCGCCGTCGGCCATGCCCGTACCCCGCGAAACTGCGCCACGCGCTTCCCAAGGCAGCATCGAAGCGGCTGCCGCGCACGTCACCCCGGTCAGAAACGTCCGCCGATCAATCGTCGTCATTGCCCATCTCTTCTTTGGTCACCGGTCGATAATCGGCACGCGGATACGCGTGCCCGCGCTTCACGGTCATGCGGATACTGCGGATGTTGTTGATGTCCTTCACCGGATCGGCCGACAACACCGCGAAATTGGCCAGCTTGCCTGCCTCGATCGAACCCATGTCCTGCGCCTGCCCGGCGGCCTCGGCGCCGACCAGGGTGGCCGAGCGGATCACCTGCAGCGACGGCATGCCCACGTCGTGCGCCAGGAAGAAGATCTCGTCGAACACGGCCGGCCACGAGTCGTTGACGCCACCGTCGCTGTCGGTGCCCGTCGAGATCGGCACGCCTGCCTGCCAGGCCTGCCGGACCAGCCGAATCGTGGTTGGCCCGGTGCAACGCAACGGATGCCTTTCGGGGTGTGCCTTGCGCTCGGCGTCATAGCGCACGAACAGGCTGCCGGTCGCATCCAGAATCGTGCCGTGCTTGAGCATGTCGCGATAGAGGCCCGCGATCACCGGATCGTCGCCGCTTGGCGCCAGCAGCGCGTCGTGGAACGGCGTGTGGTCCTCGTAGGACTTCAGCATCACCGGCTCCAGCTGATAGGCCAGGTAGCAGGCATGGCTGACAACATCGACGCCGGCCGCGATGACATCGGCCGGACGCGTCGGGAATACCGCGCTGTGCGCCCACACCATCAGATGCTGCTGATGCGCCTCGCGGGTAATTGCCGCCACCAGGTCCGGCGGCAAGTCGGCATACACCTTGATGGCGGTAGCGGACGTGCCGCGCGCCAGCGTGATCGCCTCGCGCAGATCGGTCTTCTCGTCGATCGCCTGCATCCACGGGCTCTTGCCCGGCGTGACCCCGAAGCTCGCCGCCCCCACGCGCGGATCGGCAAAGAATTCAGGTCCCGCCATCACCGCGGCGTAATAGATATCCGGTGCGGGAATCTCCCCGGCGCGAGAAGCACGCGCCAGCTCGCCGACCGAACGCAGATCGTCCGCCATGTCGCGTACGGCAGTGACGCCGGCAAACAGGTTACGTCGCAAGACGGCCTGGGCACGCTTCGCGTTCGGCGGCGTAGCCATATGCACATGGCTATCGATCAGGCCAGGGATCACGTACTTGCCGTGCAGATCAACCGTATGGACCCCGGCCTTTTGCGATTCAGCCAGCGAACCGTGCGGACCCACCGCCACAATTCGTTCACCGCGCACCAGGATGTCCTGGTTGGGACGCGGCGCTGAGCCGGTACCATCGATAACGGTTGCGCCGGCGTAGAGCGTGAGGGCATCGGCAGCCGATGGTTTGGGCGCCTCTTTCCCTGCGGAGAAGGCGACGGGAGCAGAGAGCGCAAAAACCAGCGCTACCACCAGTTGGGAGGCAGATCGAGAGAGGGTCAACATGGCGGACGATCCTACAGGTCGGATTCTCCGCGTCACAACCGTGCCAGAGGTCAAGGTAGGAAAGCGCCACGAACCGTGCGCTGATTTCCCCAACTGACCAGCCTGAGCCCCC
>DASXND010000236.1:0-9153 GCA_036495265.1 Dyella sp. | reverse complement strand
TGCCGGCCGTCGCGACCTGCTTGCCCTGGCGCAGCAAATCACCGGTCGCCGCATCGAAGGCGTTGAGGCCGCCGATGCCGTATTGCGGATCGCCCTTGGCGTGACGCAGCGACCAGCGGCCTTCGGCGGCATGCGCAAGATCCGCCGTCAGCAACAGGCGACCGTCGTGATCCTCCATGCGCAACTCGGCGCGGCGAGGATTCCAACTTAAGGTCAACTGATCCGAGCGCAACACCTGCTCGTCGCCCTGCTGTTCCAGCGTCGCCGTCACCGCAGCGAAACTGGCCTGCGGATCGATCACCGGTGTGGCCGGTGCCGTATCTCCACCGGCCACGCGCAGCTGCACGATGCCCGGCGCGAGCAGACGCAACTCCAGCTTGCCGTGCGGCAACGCCAGGGAAAGGCGATCCGTCGTCACCGCAGCATGGCTTTCGGCGCCCGTCGCCGGCGTGCCGGCGATGGCGGCGAGCAGGGCCAAGGCGAGCAGGCGTGCGCGCATCAGTGCAGCACCACGGTGCTATAGGCGGGGAGCTTCAAGGTCTGACCTTCCAGAGCAACATCGGGCTTGCTCTTCAGCAGCACGCTGGCGTCCTTGGGCAGAGTTTGGCCAGCCGGTTTCCAGCTGGCAGCCTGGCCAGACAGGTTATGCACGACCAGGACGCGCTGCGTGCCCTCCTGGCGCCAATAGGCAAGCAAACGCGGATTGCCGGTGGCCTGCATCTGCAAGTCGCCATCGCGCAGCGCGCCGACCTGGCTACGCCAGCTGATCAACATGCGGTAGAAATTGAGCAGTGAGTTCGGATCGTCCTGTTCGGCCTGCACCGAAACCGCCTCGCCTTGATTCACGCTTATCGGCTTCCAACGCGATTCACCCGGACCGGCCTGGCGCTGCCAGCGCATCGGCTCGCGCAGGTTCTCGTCAGGCTTGCGCCCTTCCATGCCCAGCTCTTCGCCGTAGTAGATATACGGCCGGCCTGGCAGTGTCAGCAGCATCGCCGCGGCCATGCGCATGCGCTGGCCATCGCCGTCGAGGCGACTCATCACGCGTTCCTGGTCGTGATTGGACAGGAAGGTGGAATCGATAAACGGAACATCTCCTGCACTGCGATAGGCCGCGTAGGTGTCTTCCAGCAACTGGTTCAGCTTGCCCACTCGCTCGCTCTTTGCGCTGAGGATCAACTGCTCGGCCAGAGGGAAGTCGAAGATCGAACCCAGCGGCCTGAGATACGGCGCCAGTTGATTGGGCGACTCCGCCATGACTTCGCCGACCAGGGTCACCTTCGGGTTGATCGAGGCAAGCCCTTGGTGGAATTCAGTCCACCACGCCACATTCTTGGCGACGATCTCCGGATCGTGCGTCCGCGCTTTGAAATCGTCGTAGATGTGCTTGGCGGCATCCAGGCGGAAACCATCGACGCCCTTGGCGATCCAGTAGCGCCCCAGCTTGATCATCTCGGCGCGCACGGCAGGGTTGTCGTAGTTGAGATCCGGCATGCCTCCCCCGAAGTCGCCAAGGTAGTACGCGCCACCTAGCGGGTGCCAGATCTTCCGGTCGGAAGCCGTGCTCAGCGCCTGGAGATCCGCATGCGAGTCGGCCCAGGTATACCAGTCGTGATGTGGATCGGCCGGATCGCGGGCGGCGAGGAACCAGGGATGCTGCTGGCTGGTGTGGTTGATCACCATGTCCATGGTCACGGCGATGCCGCGCTTGTGCGCCTCATCCAGCAGATGCTGGAAGTCCTGCATGCTGCCGTACTGCGGATTGATGCCGTAGTAATCGGTGATGTCGTAGCCGTGATAGCTGGGCGAGTTGTTGATCGGCATCAGCCAGATGCCGCTGATGCCCAGCGACTTCAGGTAATCGAGCCTGGCCGTGACGCCATTGAGATCGCCAATGCCATCGCCGTTGGTGTCGTACCAGGCGCGCACGAAGATTTCGTAATAGACGCCGGAGGCAGGAGCCGTCGCAGCAGGTGCCGATGGCGCATCGCTCGCTTGGGCGACGAGGGTGGTGCTGACGGCCGAACCACAGGCCATCGCAAACAGAAAAGCCAGGGAAGTGAATAAGCGATACCGAGACATGTCTTGCTCCATTCGAGGGCCGCAGGCCATCGACGGATCGGTTCGCGGACGCGGGCATCGCCGGGGCCGGTAACCGCCACGCCAGGCCTCGCGGTGTGCCGGTGCTTTGCGTCCTTGCGGCAGCAAAGCCCCTAAAGCATCGCGCCGGCGCTCCTTGCGGAGGCGCCGGCGCGATCTTGGGTTACAGCTTCAGGTTAAGACCCAGGTAACTGGTACGACCGAAGTACTGGATCGTGCCGGTCTGCTGGGGATTGCCGCCGAAGTAGGTGCGTGTCGGCGCGTTGCTCAGGTTGAGCATCTGGTAGACGACGCTCAGCTGCGAGGTGATGTTGTACGAAGCCTGGAAGTCGTACACCGTCTCCGCCGCGAAGGTCACCAACTGGTTGCTCACCGCGACCTGCGAATCGGACAGGAACGACGAACGGTAGTTGCCGGACACGCGGGCCGAGAACGGACCGTAGTCGTAGAACACCGCCACGCTGGCCACACGCTTGGACAGGCCCGGCAGACCGACGTAGGTGGTCGGACCACCCAGGTTGGTCGGGTTGCGCACCGTGCTCGAGGTCAGCGCGAAGTTGCCCTGCACACCCAGGCCAGCCCAGATACCCGGCAGGAACTTGTTCTTCGAACCGGCGAGCTCGAGACCGCGAACGTCGCCGCCCTGGGCGTTGTACGCCGTCTGGAACACGCCATTCAGGTACGGCTTGCCGGTGGTCGGGTCGGTCGGCACCGGGATGCCGGCTGCGGCGAAGTCGTAGTTGTCGTAGGTGACGTCCTGGATGAACGACTGGATGTGTTTGAAGAACACACCGGCGGTGACCGCACCCGACGAATCGTCAAAGTAGTGCTCGTAGCCCAGGTCGTACTGGGTCGCGCGCAGCGGGTCCAGCAGCGGGCTGGTACCGCCCCATACGTTGTACTGGCCGTTGGACACCCAGGAACCGGCACCTGCCAGCATCTTGTCGATCGGCGGACGCGACAGCACTTTGGCCGCCGAGAAGCGCATCTGATCGCTATCGGTCAGGTGGTAGATCAGGTTCAACGATGGCAGCCAGTCGGTATAGGTCTTGCCGACGGTGAGCGGGGCATAGTCGGTACTGATCACGCCGTAACCGTCAGCGATCGGCACGCCGGCGCCATTGCCCACCTGCTGCAGACCGGTGCTGTACTGCGACTGGCGCGACACGCGGAAACCAGCGTTGCCGGTCAGCTCATGACCGAACACCTGGGCATCGAGATCGCCCATGAAGAACAGGTCGCGAGTCTTTTCGTCCACCGAACCGCTCTGGATCTCCGACCAGCTGTTGTTCCAGTCCTTCACCGGCGTGGCCGTGACGCCGTGCGCAGCGAGGATGCCCGAACCATTGAGCCGGAGGAAGCACGGGAAGCCGGAGAAATTACCCTTCCAGCAGGTCACCGAAGCATCGCCACTGGGGATGGTCAGCGGCGGCTCGCCAGCCACCGGCGAAGTGTTCCACTCCGAACCGTAGACGTAGACTTCGCGATCGGCTTGGTAGTCGTGATTGTTGATGTAGACGCCCGCTTCCAGCGCCGACAGCCACGAACTGTTGGGCAGGTCGTACTTCACGGCGGTGCGGAAGGCCTTCATCTTGTCGTGATAGATGTACGGATAGACACCGTAGCGCGACAAGGCCATGTCGTTGAGATTGGTATAGATGCCCGGATTGGCGAACGATGCCGTACCGATCTGACGACCGGCCAGTGCATAGGTCACCGACTGCGGCATCAGCTGCGGGTTGGCGGTGCCCAGGCCGCTATACGGGTCAGCGGTGGTATCGACGTTGATCTCGTTGCTCGACGCGCGCGACATCGAGGCATCGGCCTCGACGTGCCAGCGGTCGTGATTCCACTTTGCGTTCAGGCCACCGGAGAACACGTAGGTGGTCGCGGAGTAGTTGTCAGCCGTGGTCTCGTTGGAGAACTGGTTGCCACCGACACCCGGCGGATTACTGCTCGCCGTGCCACCGATCATGGTGCCCAAGGAACTGAACACCGGGTTGGTGATGGTCGCGTTGTTACCGTACATGTTCTGCGAACGGAAACCGTAGCCGAACGACCCGTTGTTGAACTTCGAGAAGAAGCCGTCGCCGGTGACCTGCAACTCGTCGGTGGGTCGCCACACGATGGTCGTCAGATAGCCCGTGCGACGCTCCGTACCACCGTTCTGCTGCAGCTGGATGCCCTGCGTCAGATAGCCCTTCTGGGTGGGAGTGACCTGGTAGATCGAGCCGTCGGACGCCTCGCCCACGAACTGCTCGGCCACGTGCGGCTGGTACATCTGCGCGATGCCGACGCCGACGCCAAGCGTGTTGTCCAGAAACTTGCCCTGGTAGGCCGCGCTCAGACGATAGCCCAGCGCATTGGCGCCGGTAACGTCATGCGCCTGGCCGTTGTAGCTGCCGCGCGCGTCGACGTTGAGCGTCTGATCCTTGGCGTTGTCCAGCGGATTAGCCGTCTGCAAGGCGATGGTGCCGGCCACGCCGCCGGTGACCAGCGAAGCCTGCGAGGACTTGTACACCGTGGCCATGTTGATCAGCTCGGACGGGTACTGGTCGAAGTTGATGTAGTTGCTGCCGCTGGTCGACGGCTGCTCGCGACCGTCGAGCGTGGTCTGGATGAAGTTGCCGGAGAGGCCGCGGATATTGATCTGCGAGGCCTGGCCAGCGATGCGTTCGGCCGAGACGCCAGGCAAACGAGTCAACGCATCGGCGATCGACTGGTCGGGAAGACCGCCGATATCGGCCGAGGTGATGACGTTCTGGATGGTGTCGGCGTAGCGCTGGTAGTCGATCGACCGCTCCATGCCCTGGTTGAAACCGGTCACCGTGATGGTGGACAGGCTCTTGGCCAGCTGCTGGTCTTCGGTCTGCTTGGGCTGATCGCCCGACTTGCTGTCTTTCTTGCTCTGGTCGGTCTGCTGCGCAGACGCGGGCGTGGCCTGATCATTGGTCGCGCCCGTGCTGGCAGCGGAACCATCAGCCTTCGCACCCGTATCTACCGGCGCCGCATGAATGCCGGCGGTAAAACAAAGGCCGGACGCCAGCGCCAAGGCCAGCACATTACGTTTCAATATCACCGTCTTCCCCTCCCACGGGTTTGCACTCTTGTTATGTAGTTGCCGCAACAGTCCCCACAGACTGTTGCGGGCTACGCGCCAGTGCATGCCGATGCTCGGAGGGCCCAGTCGCGTGGCGGCCATGGTAGGGCTGCGCCAAAACGCGAACAGGTCTATGCATACGTATTCATTACCGCGTTTTATTGTGCACCTTTGACAAAATCATAACGGCAAATGGACAAAGTGGCAGCACTTTTCGAGGCCCGCCTCATGTCCCTACGCACAGCCTGATATGCAACCGCCATGCGGTTTTCTGCTCGCTCACGCGCGCTGATACGCGCAATTATTTTCGTCGCATGGGCCTGCGGTTACACCCTGCTGCACCGCAATATCGGGGTTTTTTGAATACGTATGCAGTCAAATCATCGCGTCGCCGCTCTGCGTTTAAGCTGCCCCCGCGCTTCGAGCTGGCCATGGGTCTTCGCGACGCGGGCATTGGGCGGAAACATCGGGAAGGGCGACATGAGTGATGCACCGTGGTGGCGAGGGGCCGTCACTTACCAGATTTATCCACGCAGCTTCATGGACACCAACGGCGATGGCGTTGGTGACCTGCCTGGCATCATCGACAAGCTCGAGTACGTGGCGGGACTGGGCGTGGACGCGATCTGGATCGCGCCGTTCTTCCGCTCGCCGATGGCGGATTTCGGCTATGACATCGCGGACTATCGCGACGTGGACCCGCTGTTCGGCACGCTCGCCGACTTCGACCGCCTGCTGGCCAAGGCACACCAGCTGGGCCTGAAGGTGATGATCGACCAGGTGCTCAGCCATACCTCGGCCGAGCACGCCTGGTTCAAGGAGAGCCGCGAAAACCGCGACAACCCCAAGGCCGACTGGTACGTCTGGGCCGATGCGAAGGACGACGGCACGCCACCCAACAACTGGCTGTCGCTGTTCGGCGGCTGCGCGTGGCAGTGGGAGCCGCGCCGCGGCCAGTACTACCTGCACAACTTCCTGACTTCGCAGCCGGATCTCAACTTCTACAACCCGGACGTGCGCCAGTCGGTACTCGACAACGTGCAGTTCTGGCTGGACAAGGGCGTGGACGGCTTGCGCCTGGACGCGATCAACTTCTGCTATCACGACCGCGAACTGCGCGATAACCCGCCCAAGCCCGCCGACAAGCGCGTGGGCCGTGGCTTCAGCCCGGACAATCCGTACGCGTTCCAGTACCACTACTACAACAACACGCAGCCGGAGAACCTGGCGTTCCTCGAGGATTTGCGCGCGTTGATGGATCGCTATCAGGACGTCGCGGCGATCGGCGAAATTTCCTCGGAAGATTCGCTGGCGACCACCGCCGAATACACGAGCGGTCGCCGCCTGCACATGGGCTACAGCTTCGAGCTGCTCACCAACGACTTCAGCGCTGCGTACATCCGCAACACCGTGCAGAACCTCGAGGCGCAGATGCTGGAAGGCTGGCCGTGCTGGGCCATCTCCAATCACGACGTGGAGCGCGTGCTCAGTCGCTGGGGCAATGGCGATGCTTCCGTGCGCCTGGCCAATATGCTCAGTGCGTTGGTCTGCTCGTTGCGTGGCTCGGTATGCGTGTATCAGGGCGAGGAACTCGGCCTGACCGAAGCCAACGTACCGTACGAAGCGCTGCAGGATCCCTACGGCATCACGTTCTGGCCCACCTTCAAGGGTCGCGACGGCTGCCGCACGCCGATCCCCTGGAACGACGGTATCAACGCCGGTTTCAGCGTGGGCGAACCGTGGCTGCCGGTGCCGGCCGAGCATCGCGCACTGGCCGTGGCACTGCAGGACGCCGAGCCCAACTCCGCACTCAACGGCTTCCGCGCCTTCATGGCATGGCGCAAGTCGCAGCCGGCGCTGCGTTGGGGCGATATCCGCTTCCTCGACACGCCTGAGCCGGTGCTCGCATTCACCCGTCGCCATGGCGACGACACGGTGCTCGCCGCCTTCAACCTGTCCCACGAGGCGGTCGAAACGTCGCTGTCGGGCCTGGGCACGATGACCCCGATCAACGGTCATGGCCTTGCGCGTGGCGACCTTGTCCACGGCCAGCTGCTCCTGCCCGGCCACGGCGCATTGTTCGCCCGCATTAGCTGAACCTCCTAACCTTTCCCCATCGACGGCGGCGATCCAGCGTGCCGCCGTCGACTTTTCCCTTGCGCCCGACCCGCCTATGATCGACGTCTCGTCGATAGGAGGCTTTCATGCGCGCTGTGCTGATCATTCTCGGCCTGATCCTGCTCGGTGCAGGTATCTGGGTCCTCCTCGGCCATGGCAGCTACCAGCAGACCGATACGCTGGTGCAGATTGGTTCGGCCAAAGTCACGGCCACACACGACACGCCGATTTCGCCGTCGATGGGTATCGCAAGCATCGTGGTGGGGGCCGTGCTGGCGTTGATCGGATTCCTGCGCAGAGGCTGAATCGTACCTACCCGTCAGCTCGGCGTTGACATCGAACACTACGGTTCCCCCGTCATACTCGTGGGATCGCATTGACGGGAACTGCACGATGAGCAGGCAAGCACGCGCCGCGTGGCAACGCGTCTCAACTCGCAACCGGCTGCTTGCGTTCCTGGCGCTCTGTGCGATTTCGCTGCAGGTGGCCGCACAAGCGCAGATCCAGATCACGCCCATTGCGGAGCCAAAGCGCGCCGCGGTGATGCCGCTGGGCGCGAACGCGTTGAGCACGTCCGACGCCGCCTCCTGGCTCGATCCACAGATCGCCGAGGCGATGAAGCGCGCGCCCATCGCCGGCGCGGTGGTGGTCGTCGTCAAGGACGGCAACATCCTGCTGTCCAAGGGTTACGGCTATGCCGACGTGTCGGCGAAAAAGCCGGTGGATCCCGCGACCACACTGTTCCGCGTGGGATCCCTCTCGCAATTGTTCACCTCGACGGCGGTGATGCAGCTGGTCGAGCAAGGCAAGCTCGACCTGGACGCCGACGTCAATCGCTATCTTGATTTCAGCATCCCGCCGCGCGACGGCAAGGCCGTGACCCTGCGCGACTTGATCACCCACACCGCTGGCTTCGAAGATGTGGTGAAAGACCAGTCTGTAGCCGACGCTTCATCACTCATCAGCAACGAGGCGTGGCTGAAGCGCTGGGTGCCGGCGCGCATCTACCCAGCCGGCGAGATTGCCGCGTATTCGAACTACGGCGCCGCGCTGGCCGGCTATATCGTGCAACGCGTCGCGGGCGAGCCGTTCGAGACCTACGTCGAGCAGCATATCTTCCAGCCGCTAGGCATGGCGCACGCAAGCTTTTGGCAACCGCTGCCGTCTTCGCTGCAGGCCGACTTGGCCGCGAGCTACGCAGGGCCGAACGCGACGCCCACGTCGACCGGATGGATGCCGGCGGTTCCGGCGGGCGCCCTGTCGATCAGCGGTAACGATATGGCGCGCTTCATGGCGGCCCATCTGCAAGACGGCCGTGTAGGCGATGCACAACTCCTGCGCGCGCAAACCGTACAGCAGATGCACGACTACTCGCGCCCCAGCGTAACCGGGCTGCACGCGATGGGACTTGGCTTCCATCATCTGGACCGCCATGGCCAGGGCATCATAGGGCAGTCCAGCGATACACGATTCTTCCATAGCTCACTGGCGCTGTTCGGGCAGCAGCACGTCGGCTTGTTCGTCGCTGTCGATGGCGTGAATGACGGCGGTCTGCGGCGCCAATTGCTGGATGGCTTTGCCGATCGCTATTTCCCACCGCTGCCACAGATCAGGCAGCCCACCTTGGCGACCGCACGCGAGCACGGCGCCCTGATGGTCGGCCGCTATCTGGGCAGCACGCTCTCGCTGAGCAACTTCCGCGCGCTGCGCAATCTGTTCACGCAGAAGGAAGTCAGCATGGCGCCGGACGGCACGCTGCGCACGCCGCTTTTCGATCATCTCGTTGGCCCGGCCCACTGGCGCGAAGTGAAGCCGTTCTTATGGCTCGATGACAC
>DASXND010000235.1:0-7468 GCA_036495265.1 Dyella sp. | reverse complement strand
CCTCGCGTGCATGCCAATACCGGCTCGCAGAGGCTCGTCCAAGGCACGCCGCCGGGACTTACTTGCGGCGCTCCGGTGGCGGCCAGTAAGCTCGGACGGTCAACCGCCACCCCGCGGCGTTTCGGGGGTTGCCACAGGTGGATTTCCTTGAATCGTTCCTCCGCGCGAACCGGCAGTGACAATCAACTGCTGATCCAGACGCTGACCCCAGCTCCACGTACCCCTTTGCTGGCGCTGGCCAAGCGTATCGCCGAGGCGGGCTGCAACCTGGCCGACGCACGGGTTTCCACCCTTGGCGCGGATACCTCGTTGACCCTGCTGGCTACGGGTGCCTGGGACGCCGTAGCCAAACTGGAGTCGGCGCTGACCAAGCTGGCGCGCGAAGAGGACCTGCGCATGGTCCATTACCGCACCGGGCCACGGGAACATCATTCGCATCTGCTGCCTTATCTGATCGAGGTGATCTCGGCTGACCGGCCGGGCATCCTGGTCAAGATCATCGATTTTTTCGATCGCCGCGAAATCGTCATCGAGCAACTCAGCTCGCTGCGTTACCAGGCCATGCAGACCGGCGCGGAAATGTTCCAGGCTCAGATCACCATCGGCATTCCGGCACAGACCCATATTGCGGCGCTGCGCGATGATTTCCTGGAATTCTGTGATGGGCTGAATCTGGACGCCATCATGGACCCGGTCAAGTTCTAAGAGCCGCGGGATGCCCGATACGGCGTAATTTTGAAGTCGCCGTCGGATCCTTGAGAATGCCGCCGGAGACAGCCGCTTGCAAGAGCTGTTATCCGTCGCCGCAAGCGCTAGTCTTTGTCCCCAGGATGCACTGGAGCACACGCATGCAGCAGGCGGGTCGAGCAGCACCGATCGTTAGGCGCACAGCCCCCGCCCGCGCGTCAGCCTCCACCGCCCTGCCTTTCCCGATCGCCAACGACCAGTCGAGGCCCTCCACGGCCTCGCCGGAGAACTCATGCCCGAAGTCGGCAAAAAAGTCCCCAAGCTCAAAGGCCTCACCGGTGACGGCGGCGAGCTGAAACTCGACAGTCTCAAAGGCCAGTGGGTGGTGGTGTACTTCTATCCGAAGGACAGCACACCCGGATGTACCAATGAAGCAAAGGACTTCCGCGATCTCTATCCGGCATTCCAGCAGCGTCACGCCCAGATTATCGGCGTCTCGCGCGACTCGGTGAAGTCTCACGCCAACTTCGCCACCAAGCAGGAACTGCCGTTCCCGCTGGTTTCCGACCCGGACGAGACCTGGTGCCAGGCCTTCGACGTGATCCACGAGAAGGTGCTGTACGGAAAACGTCACATGGGTGTCGTACGAAGTAGCTTCCTGATCGATCCCGAGGGCAAGCTGGTGCAGGAATGGCGCAACGTGAAAGTTCCAGGGCACGCCCAAGCCGTGCTCGACGCCATCCCCGCCAAGTGACTTCCTCCTGCCTTTCCCGCCACGCTGCCGATCGTCCGCCCGGATGGGCTGGCGGCGTGGCTTGCAGCACCCCGGCCGCCCAGGCCGGCTCCCCGCGGTATGCCGC
Source organism: Dyella sp. (assembly GCA_036495265.1). GTDB lineage: Bacteria > Pseudomonadota > Gammaproteobacteria > Xanthomonadales > Rhodanobacteraceae > Dyella. The sequence continues at coordinate 5,921 of DASXND010000235.1, read as the reverse complement.
ATGCCGCGGTTCATTCACCTCGCACTCTGAAGAGGTTCCTTCCGTATGACCGGAAGCAAGCGCATCTACGCTCTCGACACCAATGTGTTGCTGCACGATCCGACCTCGCTGTTCCGCTTCGAAGAGCACGACGTCTTCATCCCCATGACGGTGCTGGAGGAACTGGACGAAAAGAAAAAAGGCGCCTCGGAAGTTTCCCGCAATGGTCGCCAGGTCAGTCGCTTTCTCAACGAACTGATCGAGCGCGGCAATGGTCATGGCATCAGCAATGGACTGGAGCTGACCAATCCGCAGGGCATCAATCTCAAGCGCGGCACCGCGGTGGGCCGGCTTTATTTTCAGCAGCGCACCACCAACGGCCACGGCAAGGCAGACAACCAGATTCTGTCGGCGGTGATTGAACTGCGCGACCAGAACCCCGATCGCGCGGTGGTGCTGGTTACCAAGGACATCAATCTGCGCATCAAGGCCAAGATCTACGGCATTCATGCGGAGGACTACGAAAACGATCGCGCGCTGGACGATTTTGCGCTGCTGTTTACCGGCTCGACCGAACTCACCGAGGATTTCTGGGATCGCCACCCGGAGGTGCAGTCGTGGAACGAGCGCGGGCGCACCTATTACAAAGTGGATCGGCGCAAGGAAGAGGAGTGGTATCCAAACCAGTGCCTGTTTCTGCCCGGCGAAAACAGTGTTGAAATGCGCGTTCTGCACGTGGACGATGCCAAGGCCACCCTGGTATTGCTCGATGACCATAGCCATGCCAATCACAGCGTATGGGGCATTGCCGCGCGTAATCGCGAACAGAACTTCGCACTCAATGTGCTGATGGATCCGGACGTGGATTTCGTCACCTTGCTCGGCACGGCCGGCACCGGCAAAACACTGCTGGCGCTCGCTGCAGGCCTGGCCCAAGTGATGGACCAGCAGCGCTACCGCGAGATCATCATGACCCGCGCCACGGTATCGGTAGGCGAGGACATCGGCTTCCTGCCCGGCACCGAGGAAGAAAAGATGACGCCGTGGATGGGCGCACTCACCGACAACCTCGAAGTGCTCACCAACCCACAGGAAGGTGGCAGCTGGGGACGTCAGGCCACCAACGACCTGCTTGCCTCGCGCATCAAGATTCGCTCGATGAATTTCATGCGCGGGCGCACCTTTTTGAGTCGCTATCTGATTATCGACGAGGCGCAAAACCTCACGCCCAAGCAGATGAAAACGCTGATTACGCGCGCCGGCCCCGGCACCAAGATCATCTGCCTGGGCAACGTGGAGCAGATCGACACGCCCTACCTCACCGAAACCACGTCCGGCCTCACCTACGCGGTGGACCGCTTCAAGCACTGGGATCACTCGGCGCACATCACCCTGCGCCGCGGCGAGCGCTCACGCCTGGCGGACTTCGCGTCGGAGGCGCTGTAGTCTCTGCCCATGCCTGTCCCAAGAGTCGACGGTTAGTCCATGTCACCCCAAGCACCACCTATCGCCCTCACCATCGCCGGATCGGACTCCGGCGGTGGTGCGGGTATTCAGGCCGATTTGAAGACCTTTCACGCCCGCGGCGTGCATGGCTTGTCGGTGATTGCCGCGATTACCTCGCAGAACACCCGCGGCGTGACCGCGGTGCACTCCGTGCCGCTCAAACACATCCACAGCCAGATCGCGGCCGTGTTCGATGATTTCCCCATCGCCGCCGTGAAGACCGGCATGCTCGGCAGCGCGGCGATCACCCGCCTGGTGGCGAAGGAGATGCGCGCACGCAAGCCTGCATGGCTGGTGGTCGACCCGGTGATGATCGCCACCAGCGGCGCACGCCTGCTGGATACGGACGCGGTGCAAGCGATGGTCGACGAACTCATTCCGCTTGCCGACGTGCTCACGCCCAACCTGCCCGAAGCCGAGGCCTTGCTGGGCCGCAAGCTGCGTACCGCCCAGGATTACGACCAGGCCGGCGAGGCGCTACTGGCACTGGGTGCACGCAGCGTCCTGCTCAAGGGTGGCCATGCCGACGGGCATGAGGTCGTGGACCGCTACTACGACGACCGTGGCGTGATGGAACTACGCCATCCGCGCATGCCTATTGAAGGCCATGGCACCGGCTGTACGCTGGCCTCCGCCGTGGCCACGGAACTGGCCAAGGGGCATGCGCCACGCTCCGCCGTCCGCCGCGCCGTGGCTTATGTGCATCGCGCGTTGTCACGCAGCTACCGGCCTGGTGGCGGCGCCGCTCACGTTCTGAAACACTGACGAACGGCGCACCCCGCAGCGCCATTCGAGGAAGTATCTCAGCGTGACACTCCGGGCCTTCATCTATCGCCACCGCATCATCGGCAAGCGCATCATCGCATGGGCAACGCGGACACTCCCTGCGCCCGCCGCACGCCGCCTCAAGGCAGTCGCCGAACGGGCTGCCTTCACCCTGACCCCGCAGTATCAGGGTGACACGCTACCGGCCATTTTCCACTACTGGTCTGGGCGATACCTCAGCCCCGAGGCTGCTCGGCATGGCATTCATTCGCCCGAGGCCTTCTATTTTGAGCACGTGCAGAAGGCGGCGCGCTCCGCTGCACAGCCGGTGCGCGTGCTGAGCCTTGGCACGGGGGCCGCAAGCATGGAGATCACGCTCGCCGAGCAATTGCGCGACGCCTCCGTGCCATTCCAGATGACCTGCGTGGATTTCAACCCGGCGCTGATGCGCAGCGCCGACGAATCGGCCCGCGCACGCGGCCTTGGCCCATCGATCCGCTTCGAGACGCTCGACTGCAACCGCCCTTTTGAGCACCCCTCGCAAGACATCATCATCGTCAACCAATTCTTTCACCACGTGACCGAATTGGAGACCTTCTGCCGATCACTACGCGCCTCGCTTGCCGCCGATGGCGTCTTGCTCAGCTCCGACATCATTGGTCGCAATGGTCACCAGTTGTGGCCGGACGTCGAGGTTGAAATACAGGAAGTCTGGACCGCCTTGACTCCCGAACAACAGTTCGACCGTCATTTCGGCGAGCGCCTGCCCCGCTATCGGCCGATCGACCACGCCGCTTATTCGAATGAAGGTGTACGGGCCCAGGACATCGTGTCCTGCCTGCTGGCCGAGTTCGACTTCGAACTGTTCTTCACCTTTGGCGGCGCCATCATGCCGTTCATCGAGCGCCGTATCGGCTTCAATTTCTCGCCCGATGTCGAACGGGATCGTGCCGTGATCGACCGGGTACAGGCCATCGACGCCGACGCCATCGAGGCAGGCCGCTATCCCACGGCGAATATGATCGCGGCCTTGCGACACAAGGGCCGAGCCCAACAGCCGAGTTATTCGCCGCTCAGCCCCCAACAGCATGTCGAGCTGACCCGGCAACAACAGGCCAAGCTTCCCTCATGATGGGCAGGCCCACCCCGGCGTAGAATGGCCGGGCTTCCTCATCGATGGCCCGACATGATTCTTGCCCCGCGCCTACTACTGCTGCTCCTGTTGTCGCTGTTCGTCTTGTGTGTGCTGCTGGTGCACCTGCGCGGACGCGCCCGGCTGCGCTTCGATCGCCAGCTGGTGGATCACTCGGCCGTGTTCGCGCCGTACAACCTGCTCATGTATGCGTTTTCCGCCGTACCTGCGCGCCCGATCCTCGATCGCCGCGGCTTTCCCCAGCTCGATCTGCTGCAGGCCAACTGGCAGGCGATACGCGAAGAGGCTATGCACCTGTTCGATGAGGGCTATATCCGCGCCGCCGAAAAGAACAACGACGCCAGCTTCAACAGCTTCTTCAAGCAGGGCTGGAAGCGCTTCTATCTCAAGTGGTACGGCGAACCGCTGGCCTCCGCCGAAACCTTGTGCCCAAGGACGGTCGCCCTGCTCAACGCGATTCCGAGCGTGAAGGCCGCGATGTTTGCCCTGCTTCCGCCGGGCAGCAAGCTCAATCCGCATCGCGATCCCTTTGCCGGCTCACTGCGCTATCACCTGGGCCTGATCACGCCCAATTCCGAGGATTGCCGCATCTTCGTCGACGGCGAAGTGCACAGCTGGGGTGACGGCAAGGACGTGGTGTTTGACGAAACTTACGTACATTGGGCCGAAAATCGCACCGATCAGACGCGGGTGATTTTGTTCGCCGACGTCGAGCGCCCGCTGCGCACGCGCTGGATGAATGCGGTCAATCACCGGGTGGGTGCCTTCATGGGCAAGATTACCGCTTCGCCCAATACCGAATCGCCCGAAGAAAAAACCGGCTTCGTCAACCGGGTGTTCGCGCTCAACCAGCGCAGCCGCGACCGCAATCGCGTGTTCAAGAGGAAGCACCCCAAGTTGTTTCGCACTGCCAAATACCTTGGCATGTTGGTGTTGATCTGGCTGATCTTCCTGGCGCCGTGGCCGTTCTTTCGCTGAACAATTACATCGACTGACACTCGCGGGTTCCCGCGGCCACTTCCTCAACATAGGGGGAGGGTCTACGGCTGGTGGCGCCCACCGGCTGATGACGAAGCTCCATCTCGTGGAGGTCGATGTGCCGCGTGGAAACGGGGCGGTAGTTCTCGCCAAACGCCACATCGCCCGGTATCCAACCAGCGCGGCAGGTGATGGCGCCGCAGAACCGACGCAGCGATGTCAGCTGTTGGCCAGCGATACCACGCCCATTGTCCGCGTCCACCATCGGATCGCATACACCCGTCGGTCGCGGCTCCTCGCCATAGAGCGCCGTGCCGAACAGGATGTCCCATAGCGGAAATACGAATGCGTAGTTGCATGCGTGCAGCGTGGGGCGTTCGGGGTCTACCCGCATGTGGTGCAGGCGGTGATAACGCGGATCGACGAGCACTTTGCCCAACACCGGTCCGAAGTGCAGGCGGATATTGCTATGCCCAAGGTTCTGTAACAACTCGCCCAGCAACACCAACAGGGCATATTCGGCCGGCGAGACGCCGATGAGCGCAGCCACGGCAGCGACGATCAAGGCCTCCAGCACGTCGTCCAGATAATTGTCGCGATCGTTCGACCAGCAGCTGAGTTGGCGCTGGCTGTGATGCAGACTGTGCAGCGCCCACCACCAGGGAATCGCGTGCTGCAGCCGATGCATCAGGTAATAGACGAGGTCGTAGATCGCGTAATACACGACGAACAGCACGACCGGATGATCGGCGAGCCAAGGCACGCCCGCCTGAAGACTGACCAGACCCGCACCGTCGCCATGGCTGTCACCCCCCAGCCACTGGTTCAGGGGAAACAGCACCAGATACGTGAACAGCGGCAGCATCAGGAACAGCTTCAGCAAGGTATATCGGAAATCGATGAACGTACTGGTGCGTCGCTCCCAGCGCTCCACCGGCCATAGATTCTCCACTGGTCGCAACACGCAGATGATCACCGCCAGCTGGACGACCGTCAGCAGAAAGTAGGCGGCTATATCCGGCGCCTGGCCCCGCAGCCAGGAGAGATGCAAGGCCAAAAGTGCGGGATGAACGGCATGCAGGGTCGTCCAGTTCAATGCTGTCGTATACAGATTTGAAAAGGCTTGCATCACACGCGCGGTAGCAAACACCCAGGACTCAATTTTACGAGCGTCGCTGCGTAATGAGCTGCGGTAAAAACACCCGAAAACCGTGCAAAAGTGTGATTTTTTACGATGACGTTGCTGCAAAGTCGCAAAAAAAAGCCCCTCGCGAAGAGGGGCTCCATGGCGCGAGAAGCGAAACTTCAGGCAGCGCGTACGCGTTTGACGATGGCATCGCCGAAGCTGGAGGTGCTGCCCTTGCCGCCGAGGTCCGGCGTCACGCTGTCGCGATCATGCGTCATGGTGTCGCGAATCGCATTGCGCATCGTGTTGCCCTTGTCCACCATGCCCAGGTGATCGAGCATGTCGGCCGCCGCCAGCAATAGCGCGCACGGATTGGCAATGCCCTTGCCTGCGATGTCCGGAGCCGAACCGTGC
>DASXND010000234.1:0-2505 GCA_036495265.1 Dyella sp. | reverse complement strand
CGAGTCAGCTGAGACAGGCGCGTGGCGCTGCCGACTTGGGTGACTTCGATGCGCGCAGGGGTTTCCCGGCATACCGTTCCTGCCAAGATCAGCGCGCCCTGCTCCCTGCTCACCGGACGGGACTCGCCGGTCAGCAAGGCTTCCTCGAACACGGCCACGGCATCCAGCAGGTGGCCATCGGCGGGCACTACCTCGCCGACAGCCACGCAGGCAATATCGCCAACCTGCAGCGCCGTCAGCGGCACGGATTCTCGCGCGCCATCCCCCCGTTCGCGCACGGCAAGCGTTGGCCTGGATCGGGCCAGCGTGTCCACTTGCGAACTGGCAATACGCCGTGCCCGTTGTTCGAGCATGCGCGCACCGAGCAACAGGAACACAAACATCGCGGCCGCGTCGTACCAGACCTGCGCGCCGCCGCGTGCGGTTTCGACGGCGCTAGCCAGATAGGCCAGCAGAACGGAGCTGGCGATCAACGTGTCCATGCCCAGGTGACGCTGACGCAACTCCCGCCAGCAGCCGGCCAGGAACGGCCAGCCGGAGTAAAACACCACCGGCGTGCAGACCAGCAAGGTGATCCAGCGAAAAAAATCCCGCGTCGATATCGGCATGTGGTGAGCGAAGTCGAGATACATCGCCTCCGACAACATCATCGTCTGCATCGCGCCAAGCCCGGCGATGCCAAGCCGCAACAACCAACGCCGCCGTTCGGCCACGCGCTCACGTTCGCGTACCGCACCACCGGCAAGATAGGGTCGATAACCCAACAAAGCCAATCGTTGCAGCACGAGCGACAAGCGCGTTTGGGCAGGGTCCCAGCCGATGCGAATGCGGCCAGTGACGGCGTTGGCGCTGACGTCGAACACGCCTGGCTCGCGCTGCAGGGCGCGATCGATCAACCACGCGCAGGCAGCGCAGCGCATGCCATCGGTAAGCAGCGTAATCTCGAGTCCACCGGTTACCGGCAAGGCATGCTCGCTCTGCAGATCGCCGCGATCCCATCCGTCGAGATCGGGCGTATCGATGCCCACACGAGCGCCAGCGCTACTGCGCAACCGATAGTAGTCGCCCAGGTCGGACTGGCGAATCCACTGCGCAGCTGCTGCGCAGCCGTGGCAGCAGAAGCCTTGTTCGCTGCCATCCAGGTCGAACCGCATCGACCCCGCCGGCAAGGCTTCTCCACAGTGATAGCAAGTCTGGATGCCTGGCAGGTTTGTGGCGTCTACGGCGCGGTCCACGTTTACGGTTTCAGGTGGATGAAACGCGCTTGCGACGGCCAGTGTCCACGCAACAGCCAGACGGCGTTGTCGGGCGTCAGCTGCACCGCCCAGTCATCACTACCCTCCAGCGAGCCGAGCCCACGCCAGCCCAGCTCGCTCGGCACAAGCTGATAGCTGCGATTTCCACCCGGGGCATGCGGCGAAGTCAGGGTCAACGTAAGCTTCCCGCCGCGCGGGAAGTTGCCGTCCATAGGCAACGCCTCGATCATGTCGCCCTTGGTCCGCAGCACCAGGCCCTGCGTCGACACCTCGATCGCGCTACGTGCTGAGACGAGCATCCTGCCTACCTGTATTTGCTTGTCGGCCATTTCCCTATCCTCACGACCCGGATGGACGGCGGCGAACAAGAGACTGAAGCCGATCACAACCGAGGCCAGGGGCAGTCCCACCAGCATCCATATCATCGGTTCGCGCCAGAGGCGACGTGTCTGGTTCATGGCATTGGCCCGAAGAAGCTGCTGTTGACCGTGGTCTTGGCGTCCACATCGACGCCGCGTACCTGGAATTGCACGTCATGGCGACCGGAGACCTCAGCGGAGGCGCTGACGGTAAGCGGCACCGAAATCACGCCGCCGCTTTCCGCCTGCACCGTCTGGGGCCCATCGCGCAGGCTGATACCCGGCATATCGGTGGCGCTCACATCGATGACGAAACGGCGTGGCTGCTGATCCTTGTTGACCAGCTTGAGCGTGTAGCTGTTCTCGATGCGGCCGCCGCTGGCCTGGCTATACATGACATTGCGGTCACGCAGCACCTCGGCGATCAACAGACTGCGATGGGTCACGCCGTACATCCACCCACCGGCCAAGGCCAGCAGCAGGCACGCGTAGACCACGATGCGCGGCCGCAGCACCCGCACCGGCTTGCTATCGATATGGTTCTGCGTGGTGTAGCGGATCAATCCCTTCGGATAGCCCACCTTGCTCATCACTTCGTCGCAGGCATCGATGCAGGCACCACAGGCAATGCACTCGTACTGCAAGCCGTTGCGGATATCGATGCCCGTGGGGCACACCTGCACGCAAATAGTGCAGTCGATGCAGTCGCCAAGTAGATCGACCGTGAACTTCGGCAACGGCTCGGCCATCGCACCGGTGGTATCTGCCAACGCGATGGTGCCGCCGGCCTGTGCACGATTATCGGCTGCCGAGGGATGCTGGCTGGCGCGAAACACGTAGTCGTAGGCGGTGACTTTATCGAGCAGGCCGCGCGCCCGCGCCAGCACGCT
>DASXND010000233.1:0-4559 GCA_036495265.1 Dyella sp. | reverse complement strand
ATCGCGATCCGCCGATGAACTTCTTCGGTACCGGCGGCGGCAATGGCATTTACGACGCCATTGGCCGCGCCTACTACGCGGGCTTCAACTACAACTTCTAAACCTGGGTGGCAGCCCAGGGACTTGGGGTGAAAGGACCGGCCTAGCCGGCCCTTTCTTTTTGCTCGCCAGCAGGCGGGGGCCGGCCATGAGAGAATGGCGAGTGCCGCGACAGCGCACGCCTGAACCGCCCCCGATGCTTACCGATGCCACCAAAGACGCGATCCGCGCCGCCTATACGCGCCTGAAAGAGGGTCTGCCGGGCTTTCGTGCGCGTGCGTCGCAGGGAAAGATGATCGCCGAGGTGGCCAAGGCCCTGGCGCAGGAAGGCGGTGCCGCCGTGATCGAGGCGCCTACCGGCACCGGCAAGTCGATGGCCTATCTGATCGCCGGTGTCGAAGTGGCGCGGGCGCAGAAAAAGAAGTTGCTGATCGCTACCGCTACGGTTGCCCTGCAGGAACAGTTGGTGCAGCGCGATATTCCGCTGTATCTCAAGCTCAATGGCACCGAGGCGAAGGTCGCCCTGGCCAAGGGGCGTGGGCGGTACCTGTGTCCGCGTAACCTCAATATGGCCGGCAACAGCCTTAACGAGACGGCGCAGATGGGGCTGGGCTTCGATGCCGATCTGGCGCTATGGAGCAAGCCGCCGCAGGAGCGCGACAAGAAGGCGCTGACCAAGCTGGCCGGTCTGTTCGACCGCGGCGAATGGGACGGCGACATCGATGCGTCGCCCGAGCCGATCAGCGATGTGCTGCGCCCCATGATCACCACCAGCGCCGGGGGCTGCACCAGTCGCAAATGCGGCCAATTCATGATTTGCCCGTTCTTCGCTGCGCGCCGCGCGGTGGGCGATGCCGACATCGTGGTGGCCAACCAGGACTTGGTGCTGGCCGATCTCACCATGCCGCGCGAGGAAGAAGGCTTTGGCGGCGTGATCCTGCCCAAGCCGGACGAGACGCTGTACATCTTCGACGAAGGCCATCATGTGCCGGCCAAGGCGATCGATCGTGGCGCCTCCGATGTGTATATGAGTGTCGCCGTGCGCCAGCTCAGCCGCCTCGGCCGACAGATCCACGCTGCCTATTCGCTCACCGACAAGGAAGTGATCGGCAAGCTTTCGCTCGATGCCGGCGACGAAAAACTGCAGGAACTCAGCGACGCGCTGGAGGAACTGGAGAAGGAGATTCGTCTCGCCTGGCTGCCGTCGCCGGATGATGACGAACCGATGTATCGCGGCTCGCTCGGCCAACTGCCCGACGCCTGGGTGGAACATGCGCGCGTGCTCTACGTGTTTACCGGCGAAGTGGAACGCTGGATTGGTGCCGTGCGTCGCGCGGTGCTGGAAATGACCGAGAGCGGCCCCACCCATGAAGCGCTTTCGCGCGAGCTTGGCATGGCGCTGGAACGCATCGACCGGCAAACCCGCACCTGGCGTGCGTGGTCTGCCAGCGATAGCGACGATGCGCCGCCGCTGGCGCGCTGGGTCACGCTCAGCGTCGACCAGCAGCTCGTGTGCCATGCCTCGGCGGTGTCGGCCGGCGGCCTGTTGCGTAAGGTGCTGTGGGGCAATGCGAGTGGCGTGGTGATGACCTCGGCCACCTTGAGCGCGGGCGGCAACTTCCGCGGCTTCGCCGATGCCGTGGGACTGCCGAACGACTCGGTCACGCTCAGCCTGCCCTCGCCCTTCGACCTCGCCGCGCAGGCGCGACTTGAAGTGCCCGCCATGCGCTCGCTGCCCGATGCGCGCGAGGACCACACGCAGGAAATCTGCGACTGGCTGGCCGAACATCTCGACTGGAATGCCGGCAACCTGGTGTTGTTCACCTCGCGCGTCAAGCTTGACCGCGTCTTGCAGAAGCTGCCGATCGAGCACGTACGCAAGGTGCGCGCGCAAGGCTCGTTGGGTAAGGCGCAATTGGTCGCCGAACACATCATCGATATCGAAGCCGGCAAGGGCAGCACGCTGTTCGGGCTCGCCTCGTTCGGCGAAGGCCTGGACCTGCCCGGCAAGCTGTGCGAAACCGTGGTCATCACGCAATTGCCGTTTGCCGTGCCCACTGATCCGGTCGGCGCGACTTATGCGGAATGGCTGGAATCGCGCGGACGCAATCCCTTTATCGAAGTGACCGTGCCGGAAGCGACGCGCCTGCTCACGCAGTATTGTGGTCGCCTGATCCGCACCGAGACCGATCATGGCCGCATCGTGCTGCTTGATCGCCGCGTGGTGCTCAAGCGCTACGGCGAACGCATGCTTAAATCACTGCCACCCTTCACCCGCGTGATCGAAAAAGTGGCATGAGGTCCGGCATCATTCGCGCTGCAGACTGCCTGCCCCAGCCGTGGAAGAACGGCATGGGCGTGACGCGCGAGATAGCGCGCTTCCCTGTCGATGCGGATAACGAGCATTTCGTGTGGCGCGTGAGCGTGGCGGAGGTGAACAGCGCGTCGCCGTTCTCTGCGTTTCCCGGCATCGATCGTCATATCGCCCTGCTCGATGGCAATGGCTTCACCATGGTGCTCGACGGCTGGCACGAGCATCGTTTGCATACTCCTTTTGAACCGTTTTCGTTTGCCGGCGAGTCCCACGTCGATGTCGCGCTCGTTGGCGGCGCCACGCGTGACTTCAACCTGATGGTGCGGCGCGCGGAAGCGCTGGGTTCGGTCACCGTTTGCGGTGAGCCCGGCAGCCATGCGACAGATGCCGCCTGCGTGCTGCTTTATGTGCTGCGCGGCACTGCCGAGACAGGCGCAGGGTTGCTGCGGGTTGGTGACGCCTGGCGACCGGATGGCACGGCCTTCGTGCTGCACGAGGGCTCGATGGCCTTTGTCGTCCGGGTTAGCCCTCGCGCCGGCTAGCTGTGAGCCGTCACGGCATGTGGCGTCCACATGCCTATAATCCCCGCAGCCCCACACACCCAAGGTGAGCTCATGGCGCTGCTGATCCTCGGTCTGGTGATCTTCCTCGGTGCGCACTCGGTCCGCATCTTTGCCAATGACTGGCGTAGCCGGCAGCTCGCGCGAATCGGCGAGAAGCGCTGGAAAGGGCTTTACGCGCTGGTATCCATCGTTGGCTTCGTCATGATCTGCTGGGGCTTTGGACTGGCGAGACATCAGCCGGTACTGCTGTATGTGCCGCCCCTGTGGCTGCGCCATCTCAATGCGCTGTTCACGCTGATCGCTTTCATTCTCGTGGTGGCCGCCTATGTGCCGAACAATCATTTCAAGGCCAGGCTCGGCCATCCGATGCTGGCCGGCGTAAAGACCTGGGCCTTCGGCCATCTGCTGGCCACCGGCATGCTGCACGATGTGGTGTTGTTCGGCGCCTTCCTGCTGTGGGCCGTCTTCGACTTCGTCAGTTCACGTCGCCGCGATCGACTGGCCGGGGTTGCCTATCCCGCAGGCACGGCGAAGGGTGATGTCATCGCGGTGGTTGCCGGTGCGGTGGGCTGGGCCCTATTCGCCTTTGTGCTGCACGCGTGGCTGATCGGCGTAAAACCGATGGGGTGACGCGAGCCCTGTGCTCGTCGACACCGCTATAGCGCCTCCTCACACCGGGGATTCGGGCGAGCCGAATCTGCGGTGACGCGTTGCGGAAACCCGGCGTTTTGCGAGGCAGCAAACGTTCGCGGATCAAAAATCCGGGCCTGGCTTTATCGGGCTGGCCATCATTATACGAAAATCGCTAGTCATAGCCGATGAACGCCTATTCTTTCGGTGCGTCGACGGTCCGCACGCGCCTGCTAAGGTTCCTGCGCATGCTTCGCAGCGTTGTCGCCCGGGTGCGAAAGTATCGAAGCGCGACGCTGCCAGGCCCCATCGGTCGAACACGGAGCGGCAAGACGGTATGAGCTCTTTCCATTTCAATTATCAGAAGCGTCCGGCCGATGTAAAAATGAGCCTCGCCGATTGGCGGCGGATCGGGCGCTACGTATTACCCAAGTGGCGCAACACTGCGCAGCTCGTACTCTGCATCGTGGTGTCGGCCGCGCTGGCGGTGGTTCCGGGCCTTGCGATGAAGGAAATCGTCGACCAGGCCATTCCCGGTCGCAGCGTGGCGCTGCTGCTCGTGATGGTCACCAGCATGATCGTGGCGTCGCTGGTCGCGAACCTGCTCGGTGTCTGGCAGAGCTTTATCGCCACCCGTCTCGGGCAAGGCGTGATATTTGATATCCGCAGCCAGATGTTCGACCGGCTGCTGCGCCAATCATTGCGGTTCTACACCAACACCCGTTCGGCCGAGGCGTTGTCGCGTCTGCAGAACGACGCCAGCGGCATCCAGAGCGTCGTCAGTGGCACCATGGTCAACCTGGCCAGCAATACGCTTACCGTCATCGCCATCGCCGCCGTGATCCTGCACCTCGACTGGCGCCTCGCCCTGTTGGCGCTGGCGATTCTCCCGATCTTCATTCTTCCCACCCGCAAGGTCGGACAGGCGCGCGGCCGTATCGCCAGCCGTACGCAGGAGCAGATCGCGGAATTCAACTCCTACGTGCAGGAGCGCCTGTCGATAGGCGGCTTTC
>DASXND010000232.1:0-5711 GCA_036495265.1 Dyella sp. | reverse complement strand
GGCCTGATCTGCTACTTGCTGCTCGGTGTGGCGGCACTGCCGAACATGCAGTTCCCGGTGATCTTCGTGCAGGCGAGTCAGGCCGGTGCCAGCGCCGGCACCATGGCGACCACCGTGGCGGCGCCACTGGAGCGGCATCTCGGTCAGGTGGCCGGCATCGACACCATGCGTTCGTCCAGTTCGTTGGGCAGTACCCAGGTGTTCATGATGTTCAACACCGGGCGCAACCTGGATGCTGCCGCGCGCGATGTGCAGGCGGCCATCAATGCCGCCCAGTCCGACCTGCCCAGCGGTCTGAATGCGCCACCGAGTTACCAGAAGGCCAACCCGAACGACGACCCGATCATTGCGTTCGCCCTGACCTCCGATACGCAGTCGGCGCGCGATCTCTACGACGTGGCCGACTCGCTGCTGGCACAGCGCCTGCGTCAGCTCGAAGGCGTGTCCGAAGTGGACATCGTCGGCGCCGCCACGCCGGCGATCCGCGTCGATGTGAACCTGCGCCAGCTCAATGCGCTGGGTCTGTCGCCCGATCAGCTGCGCAATGCGCTCACCGCCGCCAACGTGACCTCGCCGCAGGGTTTCCTGTCGGACGGCAAGACCACCATGGCGGTCACCGCAAATGATTCGCTGCACAAGGCGGAAGACTTCGCCAACCTGGTGATCGCTTCGCACAACGGCGTGCCGGTGCGCCTGTCGGACGTGGCCAAGGTCTACGACGGTTTGCAGGATGCCTATCAGGCGGCCTGGTTCCAGGGTAAGCCGGCCATCCTGATGTACGTCTACCGGCAGTCGACCGCGAACATCATTGGTACGGTGGATCGGGTGAAGGCGGCCGTGCCGGTGCTGCGCAGTTATCTCCAGCCAGGCACCACGCTGACGCCGTACTTCGACGGCACGCCGACCATCCGCGCCTCGCTGCATGAAGTGCAGGCCACGCTGCTGATCAGCCTGCTGATGGTGATGCTGACCATGGCCGTGTTCCTGCGCCGGCTCGCACCGACCCTGATCGCGACGGCGGCGGTCCCGCTGTCGCTGGCCGGCGCGGCGATGGTGATGTATGTGCTTGGCTATACGCTCAACAACCTCACCCTGCTGGCGTTGGTGATTGCGATCGGCTTCGTGGTGGACGATGCGATCGTGGTGATCGAGAACATCGTGCGTCACATCGACCAGGGCATGACGCGTATGGACGCGGCGCTGGCGGGCGCCAGGGAAATCGGCTTCACCATCGTGTCGATTACCGCATCGCTGGTGGCGGTGTTCATCCCGCTGCTGTTCATGGGCGGCATCACCGGTCTGTTCTTCAAGGAATTCACCATCACCCTGGTGGCGGCGATCATCGTCTCGGCGCTGGTCTCGCTCACGCTCACCACCTCGCTGTGCGGCCAGTTCCTCAGCGGCCATGACGACGACAAGCCCACCACGCGTATCGGCATCGCACTGGAGAAGTTTCAGGCGGGCATGCTCGGCGTGTATTCGCGGGCGTTGAAGTTCTCGCTGAAGCACACGCTGGCGTTTGCGCTGACGCCGCTGGCGCTGATTGTGGCGACGATCCTCCTGTTCGGTGTGGTCAAGACCGGCTTGTTCCCGCCGCAGGACACCGGATTGATCCGCGGTCGCGCCACTTCGGGCGCCACGGTGTCGTTCCAGGATGCCGCGGCGCGCCAGCAACGACTGATCGACATGCTGCTCAAGGACCATGACGTCGCCCGCGTCGGTTCCCGCCTGGGCACCAGTCGCCAGGGCGCTTCGGGCACGTTCGATATCGAACTCAAGACGCACGCCCAGGGTCGCAAGGACGACACCTTCGCCGTGCTGGCGCGACTCGGTGCCAAGGCCGCGCGTTATCCGGATCTCAACGTGCGCCTGCGCCCGATCCAGGACCTGCCCAGCTTCGGTGGTGGCGGTACCAGCCAGGGTGCGCAGTACCAGGTATCGCTGCAGGGCGACGATCCCGGCGAACTGCAGCTGTGGCTGCCCAAGCTGGTGGCCGAGCTGAAGAAGAACCCCAAGCTCAAGGACGTCGGCAGTGACGTCGACGACGCCGGTATGCAGCAGAACATCGTGATCGACCGCGACAAGGCGGCGCGGCTGGGCGTCGGCATCGGCACCATCGACGGCGCGCTCTACAACGCGTTCGGCCAGCGCCAGATCAGCACCATCTACTCCGACCTCAACCAGTACAAGGTGGTGGTCAACGCGTTGCCGAACCAGACGGCGACACCGGCCGCCATCGACGCGCTTTACGTATCCAGCACCAGTGGCGCGATGGTGCCGCTTACCGCGTTCGCGCGGCAGGTGCCGGGCCTGGCACCCACCCAGGTCACGCACGAAAACCAGTACACGACGATGAGCATGAGCTTCAATCTCGCGCCCGGCGTGAGCATGGGTGAAGCCTTGCAGATCATCCAGAGCACCGGTTCCCAGATGCGCCTGCCGGGCGATATCCGCATCAACATCGGCGGCGATTTCCGTCGTTTCCAGCAATCGCAGAGCGGCATGCTGTGGCTGCTGCTCGGTGCCGTGGTCACTGTCTACATCGTGCTCGGCATGCTTTACGAGAGCCTGATCCATCCGGTCACCATTCTCTCGACCTTGCCGGCCGCCGGTGTCGGTGCGCTGCTCGCGTTGTGGTTCACCAACACCGAACTGTCGGTGATCGCGCAGATTGCCCTGGTGTTGCTGATCGGCATCGTGAAGAAAAACGCCATCATGATGATCGACTTCGCTTTGGTATCGCGCCGCGAGCGCGGGCTGAGCGCGATGGACGCCGCCTACGAGGCCTGCATGGTGCGCTTCCGCCCGATCATGATGACGACCATGGTGGCGATCCTCGCCGCGGTACCGATCGCGGTGGGCCTGGGCGAAGGCTCGGATCTGCGCCGCCCCCTGGGTATCGCGCTGATCGGTGGCCTGATCATCTCGCAGAGCCTGACCCTGCTCAGCACACCGGCGCTGTATGTCATCTTCACCTGCCTCGCCGACCGTGTGCACGCGTGGCGCATGCGGCATCGCCAGCCCCAGCGTCTGCCGGCGGCTAGCGAGAACGTCTGACCCGCTCGTTGTTGTTGTTGGAGCGCACCCTGTGCGCGACAAACCGGCAGGACTGCCGGTTTGCACAGCGCAAGCTGCCCACGGGGCGAGGGCCAAGGATGGCCCGAGTGAAAAGCCAACGGAGCGGTGATGCCGTGATCGCGCACAGGGTGCACTCATACAGAAAACGCCTGAATCTCCATACCCTTGCGCATTGACTAGACCCTCGTGCTTTCGCCCTCGGGCCGAAATCGTGACAATAAGGGGCTTTCGTCCACCGCTTCCGCCCCCATGTCGGTTGCCTCCGGACGAATCGAGCGTCCGCACGCCCCCCTGTTGGTAAGGCCGTAACCCGCGAGGTCATTGCAGAAATGTCGAACACGCCGAAGATCATCTACACGCTCACGGACGAAGCTCCGTACCTCGCTACGGCGTCGCTCCTGCCGATTGTCAAAGCCTTTACCGGCACCGCCGGCATCCAGGTCGAAACCCGCGACATCTCGCTGGCCGGCCGCATCATTGCGCTGTTCCCGGATGTGTTGAAGGACGACCAGAAGATCGCCAATGACCTGGCCGAGCTGGGCCAGCTGGCGACCACGCCGGAAGCGAACATCATCAAGCTGCCCAATATCAGCGCCTCGATGCCGCAGCTGAAGGCCGCGATCAAGGAACTGCAGGGCCAGGGTTATGCGCTGCCGGACTATCCGGAAGATCCCAAGGACGTCAGCGACTGGAACGTCAAGGCGCGCTACGACAAGGTCAAGGGCAGCGCGGTGAACCCAGTGCTGCGCGAAGGCAACTCCGACCGCCGCGCACCGCTTTCGGTGAAGAACTTCGCGCGCAAGCACCCGCACAAGATGGGCGCCTGGAGCGCGGATTCGAAGACCCACGTGGCGCACATGGAGGGTGGCGACTTCTACGGCAGCGAGAAGTCCACCCTGGTCGCCAAGGGCGGCAACGTGTCGATCGAATGGTTCGGCAAGGACGGCAGCCACACCGTCTTGAAGGAAAAGACCGCGCTGAAGGACGGCGAGATCATCGACGCCGCCGTGATGAGCAAGAAGGCGCTGGCCAGTTTTATCGACGCGCAGATCGCCGACGCGAAGAAGCAGGGCGTGCTGTTCTCGCTACATCTGAAGGCCACCATGATGAAGGTATCCGACCCGATCATGTTCGGCGTCGTGGTGAACGAGTTCTACAAGGACGTGCTGGGCAAGCATGCGGATGCGCTCAAGAGCATCGGCTTCGATCCGAACAACGGCATCGGCGACTTGTATGCGCGTATCGGTGCGCTGCCGAAGGAGCAGCAGGATGCGATCCTGGCCGATATCGCTGCCGAGTACGCCAAGCGTCCGGCGCTGGCCATGGTCAATTCCGACAAGGGCATCACCAACCTGCACGTGCCCAGCGACGTCATCGTCGACGCGTCGATGCCGGCGATGATTCGCGACTCCGGCAAGATGTGGAACACCGAAGGCAAGCTGCAGGACACCAAGGCGATCATTCCAGACCGCAGCTATGCAGGCGTGTACCAGGTGGTGATCGAGGACTGCAAGGCGCATGGCGCGTTCAATCCGTCCACCATGGGCAGCGTGCCGAATGTGGGCCTGATGGCGCAGGCCGCCGAGGAATACGGTTCGCACGACAAGACCTTCAAGATCGCCGGCGACGGCGTGGTCAAGGTCATCGACGAGGCCGGCAACGTGCTGCTTGAGCAGGCGGTGGAGACCGGTGACATCTGGCGCCTGTGCCAGACCAAGGACGCGCCGATCCAGGATTGGGTCAAGCTGGCGGTGGACCGCGCACGCCTGAGCAACACGCCGGCCGTGTTCTGGCTCGATCCGCAGCGTGCGCACGACACCCAGATCATCAAGAAAGTCGAGCAGTACCTGAAGGACCACGACCTCAGCGGTCTGGATATCCGCATCATGTCGCCGGTCGATGCCACGCGCTTCTCGCTGGAGCGCATCCGCAAAGGCGAGGACACCATCTCGGTGACCGGCAACGTGCTGCGCGACTACCTCACCGACCTGTTCCCGATCATGGAGCTGGGTACCAGCGCCAAGATGCTTTCCATCGTGCCGCTGATGGCCGGCGGCGGCCTGTTCGAGACGGGTGCGGGTGGTTCGGCGCCCAAGCATGTGCAGCAGTTCCTGGAAGAGGACTACCTGCGCTGGGATTCGCTGGGCGAGTTCCTGGCGCTGGCCGCGTCGCTCGAACACCTCGGTAACCGCTACCACAGCAAGGATGCCAGCGTGCTGGCCAAGACGCTGGATGAGGCGAACGGCAAGATCCTCGACAACAACAAGTCGCCGGCGCGCAAGGTCGGCGAGCTGGACAACCGTGGCAGCCACTTCTACCTGGCCTTGTATTGGGCACAGGCGCTTGCTGCGCAGAATGACGACGCCAAGCTCAAGGCGAAGTTCGCACCGCTGGCCAAGGCTCTCGCCGACAACGAAGCGAAGATCATCGGCGAGTTGAACGGTGCCCAGGGCAAGCCGGTGGACATCCATGGCTACTTCCACCCGAACCTTGAGCTGGTGAGCAAGGCCATGCGCCCCAGCGCCACGTTCAACGATGCACTCGCGGCGCTCGTTGCGGCGGGCTGATCGTCGGAACGTCATGTACGGGAAAGAAGGCCGCGCAAGCGGCCTTCTTTGACTGGCATCTTGCGC
>DASXND010000231.1:0-5024 GCA_036495265.1 Dyella sp. | reverse complement strand
TCGGGCACGGCACACAGGCGCTGGTCCCACGGACCATACTTGGGCGAAAAGTTGCCAAGGTCTATATCAGGGCCCACGCGCTTTCGCACACCTGACAAAAGCAAGGCCCTCACTTGCGCAGGCCAGCGCTTCGCGGCCCTGTAGATGAGGCGTTGCAGGTAGATATTGCGCCAGCGCGCCATCGCGTAGACGAGCCGCTCGGGAAGCATGTGTCGTAGACCAGCGGAGATGCTGTCATGGGCGGGAAGCGAGAAAATGTAGCTGGGCGATCGCTGCAGCAGGGTGATATGCGCGGTTTCCCCGGCCATTGCGGGAACGATCGTCACCGCCGTCGCGCCGCTGCCAATGACGATGACGCGCTTGCCGCGATACTCCAGGCCCTCAGGCCAACCTTGCGGGTGGATAAACTGGCCCTGGTAGCGGTGGATGCCGGGGTAGTCGGGTAGGTAGCCCTTTGCGTGGTCAAAGTACCCGGTGCAGGTGATCAGGAAATCGCAGGTGAAACTGCACGCCTGCTCGTTGTTCGCATTCACCGCGATGACAGTCCAATGCTTCTGTTCGCTCGACCAGGAAGCGCGCGTCACCTCGATGCCGAAATGAATGCGCCTGTCCACCCCATAGGCACGTGCCGTCTCCTCCACGTACGCTCGAATCGACGGGCCATCGGCGAGAACCTTCAGCTCGTTCCATGGCCGAAACTGATAGCCGAAACTGAACATGTCCGAGTCGGACCGCACACCCGGATAGCGAAACAGATCCCACGTGCCACCGATGGCATGGCGTCGCTCAAGCAGGCCTACCTGCTTGCTCGGGCAAGCGATGGCCAGATGGCAGGCCATGCCTATGCCCGAGAGTCCCGCGCCGATGATCAGGACATCGTAGTGAGTGTTGTTGAGCTGATCGCTACTCATGTCGCGTGCCCTCCCATGCTACGGATGTCGCGACCTGGATAGCGTACCTCGGTTTCCGGTATATGGGCTCTCGCCAAGGGAGCGGGCGGGCGGCGTTGCGATGGGGAAAAGCTACCCGGCAAGCTGGCAAGGTCGGCTAGCGATCCGAAACGGACTTGCCCGACAGGCGCCATCAATGGCCTGGCGTCGCGAAGGTGGAGGCCTGAGAATCGCGGAACTGCCACTGCTGCTGGGGTGAGATATGGGCGATGCGAGTCCAGCTTTCTGCGCTATCTACCGTTGGCGCCTGCATCCCGGGTCTGAAGACTCGTTCGTCCGCGCCTGGTCGCGAGTGACCGAGCTGCTCTTAACGGAACGGGGATCGTTGGGCTCGCGCTTGCACCGTGGCCCTGACGATATTTGGTACAGCTATACGCAATGGCCATCCGCGATCGCGAAAGCTGAAGGTCTTGCACGCCCGTCGGTCGACCCGGAAGCCTGGCGACAACTGCGAGAAGCCATCGCCGAGACGTTGCCGGAGTTGATCCTCGAGCCCGTATCTGACTTCCTGGCTCCGCTACGACAAGAGGGCTGCTAAGGCAGCCCGACGACCTGGGGCTTGCTGGACCACGATTCCGATGTGGCCTCACTTGCCCTTGGGTGACAACACGACCGCGGCTTCCGCGGTCAGTTGCAGGAAGGTGAAGGTCTCCTGCAGGTACAAGTGAATGGAAGTCTCGGTATGGCTTAGATAGCCAATGGAGATGTCCTGGCCAAGATGCAGCTCGAAATCACCGCCACGCGTGCTGAGCACCACGCCACCGCCGAAGGCCGGCGCCCAGATGATTTCGCCGTCCACCAGGTTTCGTATGTCCCGTGCAATCGGATAGCCTTCCTGGGTGGCCGCGCTGACCGCGGTATAAGGGCCTTCGCCCAACAAGAGCGTGTAGGGGCCATTGACGCCCATGTCGCGCAGCTGGTTTACCGCTTGCGCGACCGCGGCGGGGTAACCCGCGACATCCTTCGGCAGGGCTATGGCCGGATTGCTGCATCCATTGCGAATACCGCGGATGTGGCCGATTTCGTAGCCTTCGAAGATCGCCCGATCTTCAGCAAAAGCGATCTTTCGCGCAGCATCCTTGAGCGGCTGCAGGTCCGGATCGTTGGCCCCACGCTCGACCGAATCCATGGCGCGACGCGAAAGCTCAAACGGAACGCGCAGCTGCACCAGGGGCTTCACCTCACGCAACCAAGCCTCGATGCCGGCATCCGGCGGCTGGATCACCTCCAGGTGTCCGGTGCCTACGGCCGAGTACTCGGGTCCTTGGGGTCCCAGGACATCGACGACCCGCCGTGCCGCCAGATAGCGCTTCAGCGTTCGCGCCGCTTCCTGCTCGATCTGCTCCCACGCCTTTCCCGAAATGGGCGCAAGCGCCCGATGCAGATTATTCATGTGCTGGCTCTCCTTTGAGCGAACCAATACCGAGCGAACCGTCGGAAGACTGTGGATGGGCTGGCGCGGCGTCTAGCGCTTCGCCATTGCCCGCCGGAGGCGGCGAGGAAACGCCATCCACCGGCACGTTGGCGAGGAACGTCGCTGACGGCACGAAGAACAGCGAGCCCGTCACGGCCGTGCTGAAGTCGAGCAGGCGGTCGTAATTGCCCGGTGGCTTGCCGACGAACATGTTCGTAAGCATCTGCTCGATGCGGGCCGGAGATCGCGCATAGCCGATGAAGTAGGTGCCGAACTCGCCCTTGCCGACGTCGCCGAAGGGCATGTTGTCGCGCACGATCTCCAATTCCTCGCCGTCCTCTTCGATGCTGGTGAGCACGTTGTGGGCGTAGCTTGGCTTGGCGGCATCGTCCAGTTCGATGTCCGATAGCTTCTTGCGACCGACAATGCGTTCTTGCTGTTCGACAGACACCGCGTTCCATGCCTTTAAGTCGTGCAGGTACTTTTGCACGATGACGTAACTGCCGCCGGCAAAGGCGGGGTCCTCATCGCCGATGATGGTGGCGTCCAGGGCGTCCTGGTCCACGGGGTTCTCGGTGCCGTCGACAAAACCCAGCAGGTCTCGCGCGTCGAAGTACTTGAAGCCATGCACTTCGTCAGCGGTGGCAGCGCTGTCGCCTAGTCGGGACATGATCTGGGTCGCCAACTCAAAGCACAGGTCCATCTGCGTGGCACGGATATGGAAGAGTAGATCGCCCGGCGTGGAGACGGCGTGGTGCTCCCCGCGAATCTCCTGAAACGGATGCAGGTTGGCGGGCCTGGGATTGCCAAATATCCAGTCCCAACTCTCCGAGCCAAATCCCATGACGCAGGACAGGCGCCCATCCGGATAGCGAAAGCCAATGGCACGCAAAAGCGATGCCAGATCGCCGCAAAGCATTCGCACCGCTTGGCCGGCGCAAGGATCCGGCTTCAGTGTCACCACCAGAAAGATGGCCGAGCGCGTCAGCTTTTCGGCAACCGGTTGCGAAACCATTAAAGGCACAATCCACTCCTTTCGATTGGGGTTTTGAAGCAAGTTTGTCGTGTCGTGTAACGCTCGGGCGGATCAACCATCAATCCCACCGCGAAGGTGGTCACGCTTGCGCAGCAGGGGTGTACCACATTCGCCTGCATGACCATGTCCAGACCCTCCCTGCATCCTATGCGAGGGGCAGGGCATCGCCGGGCGCGCGGCCTCCTACGCGTCCGCCGTCAAAGGCGTCCCCGCCATGGACGCCTTGATCATGGCGGACGCCTGACGTGTCAGTGCAGACGCCAAGTCTTCCGAGCTCATGCGCCTTGGCGATGCCAGCCAGATGCGAATGCCCGCCAGGATCGCATCTGCAAGCATCGCGCTGAGCATCGTGGATGAAACGAGCAGGCGCCCCGGTCGATGTAAGCCGCGCGCACGCAAGTGGTGTTCGATATGGGCTGCAATCGCTGCAGAGATAATGGGGCTGATGTCTGGCGTGAGCAGGGTGCTCGCGGCCGGTCCGGCCCATGCGAAGTGATCGAGCGTTTTGACGACCATGGAAGCTTGCGCCCCCTCCGATGCCAGTTGACCCAGCACCGCAGTCTGGCCGGACACCGTGCCGCTAAGCAGGGCATCCTTGTCCTTGTAATGGACATAGAACGTCGATCGGGCCACGCCGGCACATAGCACGATGTCCTCGACCGTGATGCTTCGGTAGGTGCGGGTAAGCAGCAGCTTGAACAGGGCCTGCTTGAGCGCCGTGCGGCTACGGTCGATTCGCTGGTCCACCACGCTCCTCCTGATCGTCCATCCCTACGGGGCCCGAGGTCATCATGCGTTCGATGGAGCGGGCTTGGCAAACGGACAGTAGGGCGATTTCGTCCGACAAAGGCGCCCGCCAAGACCTTAAGGTCGCTGCAGTCCAACGCGGGAGATACGAGTCATGTCCGTCACACTGCACCAAGTCGATTCCATCAAGGGCCTTCGTCTGGCCGGATGGCTGCTGGTTGTCGTGCCGCTCCTGTCACTGCTGGTGCTGGCCCACCATCCGACCATAGCAGCGCACGACGCGCATGAGGCCGCGAGCCAGCTCGGTGCCATCGCAGCGTTCGCAGGCATCGTGCACGGCACACTCATCGCCATGCAATGCGCCCTGCTTTATGCCCTGCTTACCTGGCTGGTATCGCGTGACCTGTTGCATGCGCTGCCGCGGGCGGCGGCCGTGATGCTGGTGCTGGGTGCGGTGGGCGTGATCGGGGCCGCGCTCATCGACGGATTCATGGTCGCGCGAGTCGCCACGTTTCCCCACGATGGCGATCCCGATCTGCACATCATGGACCAGCTGATTCGTTACTCAATGTCACTCAATCAGGTGCTGATCGTGGCCGGTGAAGCGGCCATGTCGGTAGGCTTTGCGTGCCTGTCCGTGGATCTGCTTGGCCTTCGGGGCGGTGCGCGCTGGGTCGGCGCTTTTGGCCTCGTGCTGGGGATTGCCAGCCTCATCGCACTCCTGACAGGACGGCTCGTCCTTCATCTTCACGGGATGCAGTGGCTGTTTGCCGCGCAGTCGGTGTGGATGATTTGTCTCGGGGTGGTCATGCTGCGAACTTCGGCTGCGGCCCATCAGCAACAGCTCGGAATGGGTGGCGCGAACCACATCGACGCC